>JAISTF010000140.1 GCA_031272745.1 Eubacteriales Family XIII. Incertae Sedis bacterium | reverse complement strand
CTCTCGGGATGAGCGGCGACACGCGCGCTTTCAGGCGCAATATAGAGCCGTTGATAGAGGATGGTTTGATAGAAATGACCGTACCGGACAAGCCGAACAGCAGACTGCAAAAATACAAGCTGACCGATAGAGGCCGAAAGGCGGCAAAATGACGAAGCGGGACAGAGAGAGCAAAGGGTGCGCCGACTGCGGCGTATGGACGTGCGACACGCAGGCGGGCGCGCGGCCGCCGTTTTGCATGATGACGGAGGTCGGGGAGGATGCCGTCGCGGCATCGGCGGACCGGTACACGGGGGACACGGAAGACGCGCGCATCGCGCGGACGGCCGCGATCCTCGAAGGCGAGACGTACGGGCGGCTGACGCGCGTCGAGGAAGTGCTGTTGTTTGCGCAGCGCATGGGTTATGAAAAGGTGGGCATCGCGTCCTGTGTCGGCTTGAAGCACGAATGCGCGATTTTCGCGAAGGCGGCGGAAGCCAGGGGCGTGCGCACCGTCGCCGCGCTCTGCAAAATCGGCGGCGTCGACAAATGCCGGATCGGGCTGACGGAAGAGCAGAAGGTGCGCCCCGGCCGGTTCGAGGCGATGTGCAACCCGATCCTGCAGGCCGAGGCGCTGAACCGCGTCGGCACCGATTTCAACGTGGTCATCGGCCTTTGCGTCGGGCACGACACGCTGTTCATCCGCCATTCGGCCGCGCCCGTGACCTATCTTATTGTCAAAGACCGCGTGCTCTGCCACAATCCTGCGGGCGCGCTGTACACCGCGGAGTCCTACTACAAACGAATCGTCTCGGAATGACGGGCGCGATATTTTTTAATTCTGTTTTAATTTTCGCAAAAGGTGTTTTTCAGAAACTTGTCGTAGGATAAGATCATCATCTGTTGTAGAATGGAAAGGTGAGGGACGATGAAAGTGACAGTGGCGAAAATTGAGAGGCTTTCGGCGAGCGCGGGCGTGGATTACGAGACGGCGCGGCTGGCTTTGGTCGAGACGGACGGGGACATCCTCGAGGCGATTCTTTTGCTCGAACGGCAGGGACGGATACGGAAGGCGGAGCCCGAGGGCGAAGATGCTGTGGAGGCGGAGACTGTGGCGGAGACGGAGATAGAGGCAGAGACGGAACCGGAACCGGAGACGGAGACGGAACCGGAGACGGCTACGGAGCCGATGCCCGAGCCCGCACCCGAGCCCGCGCCGGCGTACGATTACTACAAGGCGTACCACAGCCAGGCGCAGGGACAGGCCGGGCAGACGGGATGGCAGCAAGGGCAGACGGGTTGGGCGCAGGGACAGCAGCAGGGACAGCAATATGATTATTCCCATAACGGCGGGGCATGGCAGGGGCAGCAGCGCTATCGCGATGAGTCGACGGCGTTTGACGACGGCGCGAAACGCGTCGGCAATTTCTTCGTGCGGCTGCTGCGCGCGGGTTGCGAAAACAATTTCGAGATGTGGCGCAACGGGAGGCGCGTGCTGTATTGGCCGATCATCCTGTTCCTGTTGCTGCTTGTGCCGTGGGTGTTCTGGGTGTTTGTCGCGTTTTTGATCATCGGGCTGCTGTGCCGGTGCTCGTACCGGTTTGACGGGCCCAACATCAAGGGCGGCGGCGGAGGGCGGTCGTGAGCGCGCGCATCCTCATCGTCGAAGACGACGAAAAGCTCGCGCGCATGGTGGAGCTCGAGCTCACGCACGAAGGCTACGAAGCGGACAAGGCGTTCGACGGCGTGGACGGGTTGACGAAGGCGGTGGCGGGCGACTATGGGCTCGTGCTGCTCGACGTGATGCTGCCGGGCATGAGCGGGATCGAGGTGTTGCGGCGGCTGCGCAAATCGAAGGCAGTGCCGGTCATCCTGCTGACGGCGCGCGACGAAACGGTCGACAAGGTGCAGGGGCTTGACAGCGGCGCGAACGATTATGTGACGAAACCGTTTGAGATCGAGGAGCTTTTGGCGCGGATTCGCGCGGCGCTGCGGGCGGGCGGCGGCGCGTCGGGCGGCACGGGTGCGGACGGCGCGGAAGGCGGCGCCGACGGCAGGGTGCTGTCCGCGGCGGCGGAGCCGGACGGCGTGTCCGTCGAGCTCAACCTCGACGCGCGCACGCTGGCGGTCGGCGGCGAGGCGGTCGAGCTCACGCACAAGGAATTTGAACTGCTTGCGTGCCTGCTTGAAAACAAGGGGCGCGTGCTGACGCGCGAGGCGCTGCTGAACCAGGTCTGGGGCTACGACTACATCGGCGAGACAAACGTCGTCGACGTGTACGTGCGCTTCCTGCGCAGCAAGGTCGACGAGCCGTTCGGCGTGAAGCTCATCACGACCGTGCGCGGCGTGGGGTACAAGATCGCATGAACGGAGACCACAGAAAAATCGGCCGACGGCTCGTCGGCGACATCTTCTCGGCGCAGCTCGCGGGATTCCTGATCGTCGATTGCGTGATCGCGCTCGGCATCCTGCTGTACCGTGCGGATGCGTTCGCCTACCCGGACTGGTCCTGGGTGCGGGCGGCCGCGGAGGGGGCGCGCGAGCTCGTGGCGCGCCTGCCCTGGCTCAACGTCACCTGGTTTGAGTTCCTGATTGTCGTCGTGGCCGTGGAGATCCTGTGCCTCATCGTCACGACGGCGCGGCTTTCGCGCGAGGTGAAGGCGCAGGTCGAGCCGCTGCGCGAGGTGCGCGTGGCGCGCGACGACATCGAGGAGAAGTATGAAAAGCTCGAGCAGGCGTACGCGGCGCAGTCGAAATTTGTTTCCGACGCCTCGCACGAGCTGCGGACGCCGATCGCGGTCATCCAGGGCTACGCGAACCTGCTCTCGCGGTGGGGCACGGAAGACCCCGGCACGCTGAAGGAATCGGTCGAGGCGATCCGCACGGAGTCGGAGTCGATGAAGCAGCTCGTGAACCAGCTGTTGTTCCTCGCGCGCGGGGACAACGACACGCTGGCCGTGGATTTTCAGCGGGTCGATCTCGTGCCGATTCTCGCCGAGGTGTTGCGTGAGGAGGACATGATCGAGGAAGAGCACGCGCTCGCGGCGGAGCTGCCGGACGAGCCGGTTCGGGTCAGCGGCGACGCGGCGCTGCTGAAGCAGCTCGTGCGCATCCTCGTGGACAACGCGGTGAAATACACGCCCGCGGGCGGCGAGATTCGCCTGTCGCTCACGACGGCCGTGGATGCGGCGACCGACCGTTTCTGCGCGCGCGTCTCCGTCTCCGACGAGGGGCAGGGCATTCCGCCGGAAGTGCTCCCGCGCGTCTTCGACCGTTTCGTGCGCGCCGACGAGGCCCGTACGCGGCATACCGGCGGCAGCGGTCTCGGCCTCGCGATCGCCAAACAGATCGCCGAGCGCCACGGCGGCCGCATCGAGGCTGTCAGCCGCGAAGGCATCGGCAGCCGCTTCACGGTCGTTCTGCCGCTCGCGTAGTTTCGCTACCGGCCGAACAGGGCTTTGATGCGCGCGATCAGGCCCGCGAGGCCCGTGGGCGCCGCCGGATCTTCCGCCGCCGCCGCCTCGGGCTCGTCCGGCACCCGTATCTCGGCCGTCTTCATCACGAACTGCACGGCCGCCGTGCCGCCGTTTTTCTCCGAGATGAACGAGGTCGGCACGAAGTCCTTTTCCTTCAGCGCGTCCGTGAGCTCCGTGATGCCGTCCGTGTATTCGAGCAGGCCGTCGTGGAATTCCCGATAGCCGTCGGACAGCTCCGCAAGCCCGTCCCGCAGCTTCTTCATATCCTTTTCAAGCTGGTCGAACTCCTTCGTGAGATCGGCCTTGGCCTTCGCCGTCTTCTCCTGCGCCTGGCGCTTGAGGTCATCCATGTCGAAGTCCTTCAGCGACGTCTGGAGCTCCGACGCCATGAGGCGCAGACCTTCCGCCGTCATCCCGAGCCCCTCGGCCATCGTGGCCGGCGCCGTCGTCGCCGCCGAGACGCCGGCCTTGGCGCCGGGCACGCCCCCCACGCCGTCCCAGGTGAGCCGCGCGGTCACGGCGGCCGCGTACGCGTCGTTCAGCGGTTGCAGGGCGGCCGCGAGCTGTCCCGCGAGCGCCGCGCCCGCGGCTTCGGCGGCGGCGGCCTGCGCCGCGGCATCCCCCCCCGCCGCGGCCGTCTGCATGGCCGCCGCCGCGCCGGCCTGCTGCGCCGCCGACGTGATGCAAGCCTCGATGTCCTGCTTCATCGCGTCCGCGCCCGACCCGTCGGGCAGCAGGCCGATGGCCCCGTCCGCCGCGCCGTACGCGAGCGACACCCCGTCCTGAAGCTGCAACAGCCCCGCGGCGACCTGGTCGATGCCGTCCGCGATTTTGTTCAGCGATTTCGGGAGCTGCTTCAGCCCTGAAAGATCAAACGAGTCAAACATCGACGACCCGTCGTCAAACGAGAAGCTGTCCTTCTTGCCCTCGAAATCCGCCTCTTTCAACTTGTCCGACACTTCCTTCAGCCCGTCCTTGATGTCGACGGACGCTTCGAGCAAATCCGCCGTCCCGTCGTCGAGCTCTTCCATGTCCTCTTCCTGGTTCTCTTCGAGCTTCATCGCAAACGGCACGGCCGCGATCTGAATGCCGTCCATCTCGAAGTCGCGCACCTCCGCCGTGAACGCATGCGTCTGGTCCTTGTCGGGCAGCGTCACGAAGCTGAGCACGCGGTCCGTCCCCGACGAAGCGATCTGCGCGGTCTCCGAGGCGATGTCCGCGCAACGGATCGCGTCGAGCGTGACGGTGATTTGCAGCATGTCGTTCTTGCTGAAGACATTGTCGGAAATCACGGGCGCCGTGTGGATCCGCACTTCCAACGCGCCGCTTTTCCCCGCAAGTCCCGCAGGGTCCGCCGGCTTGCCGTCGAGCGTATAGGAGATGTCGATATGCCACGGCAGCTGCTTGCCCGGCAGATCGGCCTGATAGTAGAAGTCCTTCGCATCGGACTGCACGACGACGCCGTCCTCTGTCTGCCGCACCGTCGTCGTGTCCGTCAGGTTCATCACGTTCTCGAACGTGCCGTAGTCGTAGAGCCGCACGCCGTCGGGGTGCAGCAGCGTGACGGCGTAGACCTTTTCGGGCGCGCCGGCGGTCGTGAGGTTTGCGTAGATGACCTCTTCGCGCGCGGGCGCCCCGCCCCCGCCGGTGTCCGCGGTGGTCGCCGCCGCATCGGCGCTGTCCGAAGCGCCGTAAACCGCGCCGGTCGGCGGCGCGGCGAAGCCCAGCGCGAGCGCGGCCGCGAGCAG
>JAISTF010000084.1 GCA_031272745.1 Eubacteriales Family XIII. Incertae Sedis bacterium | reverse complement strand
CGCTGTGCGCGTTTGCGGATGAGGTCGCGGACGCGGCACCGTCGGTGTTTGAGGGCGGCGACGGGACGGCGGACGATCCGTATCTCGTGTCCACGCCGGAACAGCTCGACGCCGTGCGGAACAATCTCTCGGCGTGCTACCGGCAGATTGCGGACATCGACCTCGCGGGGTACAAGGACGAGGATTGGGATCCGATCGGCGGCCTGGAGATCACTCAATTTGCGGGAATGTACGACGGGGATTTCTATGAGATTCGCAACCTTCTCATCGACGACGATGACGAATACGCGCTCACCCGTCCGGCTCCCGCAGCAGCGCGAAATGGTTCTTGCGGTAGTCGATCACGCCGGCCTTCCGCAGCTTGCTCATCTCCGCGGAGAGCGCACTTCGCTCGACGGACAGGTAGTCCGCAAGCTCCTGCCGGTTGAAGGGGATGTCGAAGGATTTGCTGCCTCTTTGCCGCGCGATTTCGCCGAGGTAGGAGAGCAGCTTTTCCTTGGTCGTCCGCTGCGTGATGTGCTCCATCTTTTGCGACAGCAGGATGTTTTTTTCGGCGAGGATGCCGATCATGTTGCGAATCAGCTTGGCATGAAACGTGCAGGCCGACGGGCAGGTGGTGACGATTTTTTTGTAGCCGAGGAACAGCACCTCGCTCGCTTCCTTCGCGACCACGCTGACGGGGAGCCGCCCCGCGCCGCCGCAACAGACCGCTTCGCCGAACATCTCGGGCGGGACGAGCTCGGCCACGATGGACTCGTTGCCCCAGACATCGCTTTTGACAAGGTGCAGCCGGCCGCGGACCAGCAGCCCGATCTCCGATATGGCGTCGCCTTCGAAAAAGACGGTCGCGCCTTTTTCATAGGCGCGCTGCGTGCAGCCCAGACAGTCAAGCATGGACGAAAAACTTTCGCCGGAGATGCCCTGAAACAAGGGCGAGGCACTGATTATTGAAAAATATTTTTTCATAAAACCACCGTTTCGTTTGAAATCAAACAGAATCCTTCCTTTCTTTATACTATGATTGACTCACCAAGTCAAGGAGGTGAGAAAAATGTTTTGTTTTCAATGTGAACAGACGGCGGGCGGGAAGGCCTGCACCGGCGCGGCCGGCGTATGCGGGAAAACCGCGGATGTGGCGGCTTTGCAGGACCGGTTGACGGGAGCGCTCATCGCGCTCGCGGCGTCGAATCCGGCGCGCAGCGCGGCGCTCGACCGCAAGGTGATCGAGGGGTTGTTCGCCACGGTCACGAACGTCAATTTCGATGCGGGCGACATCGGCAAAATGATCGACGGGGTCGGCGGGGAAATCGACGGCTGGTTCGCGCCGTACGACATGGAGAAGCTCTGGGGCGCTCCGGAAGACGTGCGGACGCTGAAGGCGCTGATTCTTTTCGGCATTCGCGGGATGGCCGCGTACGCGTACCACGCGCTCGTGCTCGGCTACGCGGACGACGAGGTGAACGGGTTCCTGTACAAAGCGCTCCGGATGATCGGCGACGACGCCGCGGGTCGGGACGAATTGCTCCCGCTCGTGCTCGGCACAGGCGAGGCGAATTTCAAATGCATGGAACTGCTCGACCGTGCGAACACGACGGCGTACGGCACCCCGGCGCCGACGAAGGTCACGCAGACCGTCGAGGCCGGACCGTTCATCGTCGTGAGCGGCCACGATCTGCACGACCTGCGGCTCCTGCTGGAGCAGACGGAAGGGACGGGCGTGAACGTCTACACGCACGGGGAGATGCTGCCCGCCCACGCCTATCCGGAGTTGAAAAAATTCACGCATCTCAAAGGCAATTTCGGCACGGCGTGGCAGAACCAGCAGAAGGAATTTGCGGACGTGCCGGCGGCGTTTCTCTTCACCACGAACTGCCTGATGCCGCCGAAGGAGAGCTACGCGGACAGGGTCTTCACCACGGCGGTCGTCGGGTACCCGGGCCTGGTCCACATCGGCGAGGACAAGGATTTTGCGCCCGTGATTGAAAGGGCGCGCGCGCTCGGGGGCTTCGCCGAAGCGCGCACAATCCGCGGAACCAACGGCGGCGGCAGCGTGACGACGGGCTTCGGCCACGGCGCGGTGCTCTCGGTCGCGGACGCCGTTGTGGATGCGGTGAAGGCCGGCGCCATCAAGCATTTCTTCCTCGTCGGCGGCTGCGACGGCGCCCGGCCGGGGCGCAATTACTTCACCGATTTCGTGCAGCAAACGCCACAGGACACGCTGATCCTCACGCTCGCCTGCGGGAAATACCGCTTCAATGACCTCGATCTCGGGGAGATTGGCGGCCTGCCCCGCATCCTCGACATGGGGCAGTGCAACGATTCCTACTCGGCGATCAAGGTCGCGCTCGCGCTCGCGGACGCGTTCGGCTGCGGCGTGAACGACCTGCCGCTGACGCTGATTCTCTCATGGTACGAGCAGAAGGCCGTGAGCGTCCTGCTGACGCTGCTCCATCTCGGCATCAAAAACATCCGGCTCGGCCCGACGCTCCCGGCGTTTGTCTCGCCGGCAATCCTGGACTTCCTCATGGCGAACTTCGGCATCGCGCCGACGACCACGCCCGAGGCGGATCTCAAAGCGATCTTGCAATAACGGGCTTCGCTCCCGGGATCCCGCCCCTGCGGCTGCCGCGACTGTGGTAGAATGGCGGGATGGGATTCTGGGAGTTATGGATCATTGCCGTGGGGCTTTCGATGGACGCGTGCGCCATCGCGGTCTCGACGGGCCTGTCCGCCTCGGGGCGGCGGGCGAAAAACGCCTTGGTCTGCGGGCTGTACTTCGGCGTCGCGCAGGCGCTCATGCCGCTGCTCGGCTGGCTCGTCGGCGCGCAGTTCGCCGAGCGCATCACGAGCGTCGACCACTGGATCGTGTTCGGCATCCTCGGCTTCATCGGCGGTAAGATGATCTTTGACAGCTTTCGGGGCGCGCAGGCGCCGCCGGACGAAAACCCGATGCGGTTTGCCCGCATGTTTCCGCTTGCCATCGCGACGAGCATCGACGCGCTCGCGGTCGGCATCGGCTTTTCTTTCATCGAAGTCAACATCGCGCTCGCGGCCTGTTTCATCGGTATCGTCACCTTCGCGCTGTCGGTGGCCGGCTTCGGTGCGGGCCGGCTGGCCGGCGCCAAATTCGAAAGCAAGGCCCGTCTCGTCGGCGGCGTCATCCTCGTCCTTATGGGCGTCAAGATCCTCGTCGAGCACATAGCGGGGTGATTGCAGTTTCTAAATGTAATATATTGACAAACATATAATTATATGGTATACCATATAAGTGATCTCGTGCGGCGTTTGGCAGCATGGGCGGCCGGTGCGTCACAGCGCGATGCGGAAGAAAAGGAACGCGATGGATGTCGAAACGAGGGATGCAATGAAGAAGGATGCGGCGGAATGCACGCGGGTCTTGAAGGATAGGTTCGGATATGATACGTTTCGTGAAGGGCAGGCCGAGGTGGTCGACGCGCTGCTTTCGGGGCGGGATGCGGTGGGCATCATGCCGACGGGCGGCGGGAAGTCGATCTGTTACCAGTTGCCGGCGCTTCTGCTGCCCGGGGTGACGGTCGTAGTCTCCCCGTTGATTTCGTTGATGGCGGATCAGGTGCGGTCGCTTTCGGAGAACGGCATCCCGGCGGCGTTCCTCAACAGCAGTCTGAATCCCGAGGCGTTCTGCGATACCGTTCGCGCGGCGGCGGCAGGAGAATACCGGCTGCTCTATGTCGCGCCGGAGCGGCTCGACACCGCGCCGTTTCGGGAGCTCGCGCGGAATCTCGACGTTTCTTTGGTCGCCGTCGACGAGGCGCATTGCATCTCCCAGTGGGGGCAGAACTTTCGTCCCTCGTATCTGAACATTGCGGACTTCATCACGCAGATGCCGCGCAGGCCGGTGGTCTCGGCGTTCACGGCGACGGCCACTCTGCGCGTGCGCGAGGACATCGTCGCCGCGCTGGGTCTACGGGACCCGCTGACCGTGGTGTCGGGATTCAATCGCCCCAATCTCTATTTCGAAGTCACGAAGCCGCAGAACAAGCAAAAGGAATTGTTATTGTATGTGAAGAAAAGGGCGGGGCGCTGCGGGATTGTCTATTGCTCCACGCGCAAAACGGTCGAGGCGGTGCGGGAATTGCTGGCGCGGCATGGGGTGTCGGCGGTGCGTTACCATGCGGGGCTGTCGGACGCGGAGCGGCGGCGGAACCAAGAGGATTTTCTATACGACCGCGCGGATGTGATGGTGGCGACGAACGCGTTCGGGATGGGGATCGACAAGCCGGACGCGCGGTGCGACAACTGCGGGAATTGCCACGGGGCGTTCGAAGAGGTGGACGCAACGGAATGGATGCGCGCAGCACTGAATTGCGTGCACCAGATTTGCGGGCGCGGGTGGCCTTATGGGAAGGCGATGGTTTGTGACGTGCTGAAGGGAGCGGTGAACGAGAAGGTGCGGCGCGCGCGACTGGCGGACGTGCGCACATTCGGGCTGCTGACGGCGCTGCCGCAGCGTAAAATTCTGGATGTGCTGGATGCGCTCGAACAGGACGGCTTCTTGGCCGTGTCGGATGGACGGTATCCCACCCTGACGCTTGGGCCTGAGGCAGAGCGGGCGCGCGAGGAGGGGTTCCGGTATATGCTGCGGGTTCCGAAGCGGGCTCCGGACGCGGATGGCAACGCGGACGCGACCTCTGAGGACCTGTTCGAGACCTTGCGCGCCCTGCGGCGGCGGCTCGCGGAAGGGGCAAATGTGCCCGCTTACGT
>JAISTF010000227.1 GCA_031272745.1 Eubacteriales Family XIII. Incertae Sedis bacterium | reverse complement strand
CACAATGATCCGGATATATTTCCCCAAACAAAAACCTCCTCACACCATATGGTTATTGTAGTGTGAGGAGGCTCTTTTTACAACGAATTCCGCAATGTTGTCATAGAAAAGTCATACGTTGGTCAAGAAAGCCGCCCGCAGCTTGCCTTGCTGCAGTTTCCTACGGCTTCTCCGCGCGGAGCCAGTGGATCGGCAGGCCGCGCGAGACGAAGCGGCGCTCGTATTCGGTTTGGACGGCGGCGATGTGGTCGCGGTCCGTATGGGCGATGACAAAGCCCGCCTCTTCGAGCTTCTCTTTTGAATAATCGAAAAACGCAGCATTGTCGGTTTTGAGCTCCAGAAACCCGCCCGGCTTCAGTACCGTGAAATAACCGGCGCTGTGGCGCGGGGACGTGAGGCGGCGCTTTTCATGGCGGTCCTTCGGCCAGGGGTCGGAGAAATTGAGGTAGATGCCGTCGAGCGACGCGGGGGCGAAGGCCTCGGACGCGTCGTTGACAAACGAGGGGATGTAGCGGACGTTCGACAGGCCGGCGGCGGCGGTCTTTTTCAGGGCTTTGATGAGGACGCTCTGGCAGCCTTCGACGCCGAGGAAGAGCGCGGGGATGGCGGCGGCATCGGCGGCGTGGGTTGCGGCACCGTCATCGGCGGCATCGGCGGCATCGGTTGCGGCACCGTCATCGGCGGCATCGGCGACATCGGCAATGTAGGGGCGGCATCCTGCCGCCCGCTCGTTCAGAAACCGCCCGCGGCCGCAACCGAACTCGACGTAGATCCGCCCGAAGCCCTCCGGCAGCGCGTAGCGGCCGACGCTGCGCTGGTACCAGCGGCCGGGGTGCGCGTCGGTCAGGGACGATGATGCCTCCGATGCCAGCAGCAGGTGGCGGTAGGCGGCGATTTTTTCTTCGATGTCTTTGATTCTTCGTTGTCGCATTTTGCTGGATTCTTCGACTCAGCCTTCGGCTCCGCGCAGAATGACAATCCCTATATCATTCCAAATGTGCGCAGCATCTCGAGCATGAACGTCTGCAAATCGAAAATCCGCTCGACGAGGATCACGGCGAGGTAGATGCAGAAGAGCGCGAGCGCCTGCGCGTCCTTGCGGCCGAAGCGGAAGACGTGCATCTTCGTGCGGCCCTCGCCGCCGCGGTAACAGCGCGCTTCCATCGCCATCGCGAGGTCGGACGCCATGCGGAACGCGCCGACGATGAGCGGGATGAAGATCGGCACCATCGCCTTCGCGCGCCGGAAGATCGAGCCCGTCTCGAAGTCCGCGCCGCGCGCCTGCTGCGCCTTCATGATCTTGTCCGTCTCCTCGAGCAGCGTCGGGATGAAGCGCAGCGCGATCGTCATCATCATCGCGAGCTCGTGCGCGGGCAGGCCGAAGCGCACGAAGGGTTTCAGCAGCGCTTCGATGCCGTCGGTCAGCTTCACGGGCTTCGTCGTGAACGTGAGCAGCGAACAGCCGATGATCAAAAAGATGATGCGCAGCGCCATGTAGCACGCCGTGTACACGCCCTCGCGCGTGATGTGCAGAGCGCCGATGCGCACAAGGTCCGTGCCCTGCGTCATGAACAGGTTGAGCACAAAGGTGAAAGCGATGATGAGGAAGACCGGCCGCAGGCCACGCAGGATGAAGCGGAACGGCACCTCGGCGGTCGCGACGACGAGGCAGAGCGAGAGGAAGATCACGAGGTAGGCGAGAAAGTCTTTCGCGAGGAAGACCGAGACCATATAGCCGAACGTCAGCAGGATCTTCAGCCGCGTGTCGAGCTTGTGAATCTGCGAATAACCGGGGTAGTATTGGCCGATCGTGATGTCGCGAATCATGACGGATCCCCCCCCATGCCCGTGATGCCGGCACCGCCCGTATCGCCCGCGACACCCGCAATGGCATCCACGAGCGCTTCGCGGGTCAGGATGCGCTTTGCGTCGATGGACACACCGCTTTCGGCGAGCCGTTCCGCAAAAGCGCGAGCCTGCGGCAGCGCCAGCCCGATGCCGCGCAGATAGTCGCCGTCCGCGAAGACTTCGAGCGGCGTGCCGTCCCGCACGAGCCGCCCCTCGTTCATCACGAAGACGCGGTCGGCGAGCCCCGCAACGTCCTCCATATTGTGCGATACCAAGAGAATCGTGCAGCCCGTCTGCGCGCGGATGCCGCAGACGAGATCCAGCACGTCGTCGTGGGACCGCGGGTCGAGGCCCGCCGTCGGCTCGTCGAGGATCAGCACGGAAGGCCGCATCGCGAGCACGCCCGCGATGGCCGCGCGCCGCTTCTGCCCGCCCGAAAGCTCGAACGGCGAGCGTTGCGCGAACGTATCATAGTCGAGGTCCACGAGCGCCATCGCCTCGCGGACGCGCTCGTCGATCTCGGCCTCCGAAAGGCCGAGATTGGTCGGCCCGAAGGCGACGTCCTTGTAGACGGTTTCCTCGAAGAGCTGGTACTCCGGGTACTGAAAGACCATGCCGATCTTTTTGCGCACTTCGATGACGGCCGTGTCCTTGCCCGTCACGTCGACGCCGTCGACGACAACGGTGCCGGACGTCGGTTTGAGCAGGCCGTTCAGATGCTGTACGAGCGTCGATTTGCCGCTGCCCGTATGGCCGACGATGCAGACGAATTCGCCGCGCGCGACGGTGAACGACACGTCGTCGACGGCCGTCGTCTCGTAAGCGAGGCCGGGGTTGTAGGTGTGGGTCAGGTGGTTCACTTCAATAGACATTGTCCCAACCCGTCAAGCAACTCGTCCTCGCGCAAAATATCCTCCCCCAGCGGCAGGCCGCGTGCGCGCAGCGCGGCGGCCACCTCCACGGCGAACGGCAGGCGCAGACCCAGGGCCCGTATCGCTTCCGTCTGCCGGTAGACCTCCGCCGGCGCGCCGTCCATCGCCACGCGGCCTCCGTCCAAGATCACCACGCGGTCCGAATCCACCGTCTCTTCCATGAAATGCGTGATGAGCAGCACCGTGATGCCCTCGCGGTGAAGCTGTTTCGCGATGCCGATCACCTCGCCGCGCCCCTCCGGGTCGAGCATCGCGGTCGGCTCGTCGAAGATCACGATGTCCGGCTTCATCGCGACGACGCCCGCGATCGCGACGCGCTGCTTCTGCCCGCCCGACAGCAGGTGCGGCGCCATCTTCCGGTGCTCGTACATCCCCATCGCTTCGAGCGACGCCTTCACGCGCGCACGGATCTCTTCCCGCGGCAACCCGAGGTTTTCCGGCCCGAAGGCCACGTCGTCCTCGACGACCGCGGACACGAGCTGGTTGTCCGGATTTTGGAACACCATGCCCGCCATGCGGCGGATCTCCCAGACAAACGACTCCTCCGCCGTGTCGTATCCGCCGACGACGACGCGCCCGCCCGTCGGCAGGAGCAGCGCGTTCACGCATTTCGCGAGCGTCGACTTCCCGCTGCCGTTGCGCCCGATGACGGACGTAAAACTGCCGCGCTCGATCTGTAGGCAAATGCCCGCAAGCGCGACAGCGAACCCGTCTTCCGCGTCGGAATAGGACGGGTATGCGTATTCCAGATGATCTACCTGTACAATGGCCTCAATGGTTATTTCACCAGCTCCAAAAATACTTCTTCCGCTCCGTCGCCGCGCCGCGGCCCGAGCTTCAAGATGCGCGTATACCCGCCGTTGCGGTCCGCGTATTTCGGCGCGATCTCCTCAAACAGCTTCGTCACGACGGTCTCGTCGAAGATGTAGGCGAGCGCCTGGCGCCGTGCGTGCAGGCCGCCCCTCTTCCCGAGCGTGATCATCTTTTCGGCCATGCGGCCGGCTTCCTTTGCGCGCGTATCCGTCGTCGTGATGCGCCCGTTGCGGAGAAGATCCGTCACAAGGTTTCTCAGCATCGATTTTCTGTGGGCCGTTTCCCTGCCCAATTTCCGATAGCCCGGCATCTTGCTCCTCCTTTCTGTCCTTCTGTCCTTCTACTCTTCGGTTTCCCGCAGGCCGAGCCCCAGGTCGGCCAATTTCTCTTTGACTTCCTCGAGGGATTTCCTGCCGAGGTTGCGCACGTTCATCATGTCGTCTTCGCTCTTCTGCGTCAGCTCCTCCACCGTGTTGATGTTGGCGCGCTTCAGGCAGTTGAACGAACGCACGGAAAGCTCCAGCTCGTCGATCGGCATCTCGAGCGTCGTCGTCTTGCCGCCCGTGTCCGTCACGACCATCGTCTCCATCCCGTCCGCGCTGTCGAACAAATTGATGAACAGATCCAAATGATCGCGCATGATCTTCGCACCGATCGCCACGCTCTCCGTCGGCGAGACGCTGCCGTCCGTCCAGATTTCCAGCGTGAGCTTGTCGTAGTCCGTCACCTGGCCGACGCGCGTGTTGTCCACCGTGAAATTGACCTTCGAGACGGGGGTGTAGATCGAATCCACGGGGATCACGCCGATCGGCGTCGCCTCCGTCTTGTTCTGGTCGGCCGTCACATAGCCGCGCCCCTTCGCGAGATTGATTTCCATATAGAGGGACGCGCCCTCCTCCAGCGTCGCGATGTGCAGATCCTTGTTGTACACGTCGACGTCCGCGCTGACCTTGATGTCGCCCGCCGTCACGGTCATCGGCCCTTTGGCGTCGATGATCACGGTCTTCTCGTCGTCGCTGTTGACGCGCACGGCGAGGCGCTTGAGGTTCAGGATGATCGCGGTCACGTCTTCTTTGACGCCCGGAATCGTCGAAAACTCATGCATCACGCCGTCGATCTTGACGCTCGTCACCGCGCTTCCGGGCAGCGACGAAAGCAGGATGCGCCGCAGGCTGTTGCCGAGCGTCGTCCCGTAGCCGCGCTCCAAGGGCTCGATCACGAACTTCCCGTAACGCTCGTCATTTTCGGTGCACTCGATCGTGGGTCTTTCAATTTCAATCACGAAACATTCCTCCTTTATTGACGCGCTACTTCGAATACAGCTCGACGATCAAATGCTCCGCGACCGGCGTGTCGATCTCCTCCCGCTGGGGAAGGGACAGCACCGTGCCCGTAAGGTTTGCCACATCCACGCTGATCCACGCCGGAACGCTGATCTGCATATCCTTGATCTCCTCGAACTTCGGGGATTTGTGGCTCTTTTTCTTCACCGCGACGACCGAACCCGGCGCCACCTGATAGGAAGGGATGTCCACCTTCTTGCCGTTCACCGTGAAATGCCCGTGGTTCACGAGCTGGCGCGCCTCTTTCCGCGACGAGGCAAAGCCCATGCGGAAAACGACGTTGTCGAGCCGCGTCTCGAGCGCCACGAGGAGATTGTCGCCCGTGATGCCCTTCTTCTTCGACGCCTTGACAAACGTGTTGCGGAACTGCTTTTCGAGCAGCCCGTAAAACCGCTTCGCCTTTTGCTTTTCCCGCAGCTGCAGGCCGTAGTCGCTCGTCTTCCTGCGCCCCAGACCGTGCTGCCCCGGAGGGGCGCTACGGCGCTCCATCGCGCATTTCATCGAATAACAGCGCTCGCCCTTCAGGAAAAGTTTCTGCGCTTCCCTCCTGCAAAGCCTGCAGGACGCGTCCGTATATCTTGCCATCGTCTCCTCCTTACACCCTTCTCCGTTTCGGCGGCCGGCACCCGTTGTGCGGGATCGGCGTGATGTCCTTGATCAGCGTGATCTCCAGCCCCGCCGCCTGCAGCGCGCGGATCGCGGCCTCGCGGCCCGAGCCCGGGCCCTTCACATAGACCTCGACGTTTTTCAAACCATGCTCCATCGCGGCCTTCGCGGCGGCCTCGGATGCCATCTGCGCGGCAAACGGGGTGGATTTCCGCGAGCCCTTGAACCCCAGGGAGCCGGCGCTCGACCAGGAAATGGCGTTGCCGCTCTGGTCCGTAAGCGTGACCAGCGTGTTGTTGAAGGAAGCCTGGATATGCGCCTGGCCCCGTTCGATATTCTTGCGCTCTTTCCTCTTTTTGCGCGTGCCGCGCTTTGCTTGAGCTGCCATTGATGCTCCTCCTTATTTGCCTTCTTTTTTCTTTCTTCCGACCGTCTTCTTCGGCCCCTTGCGGGTCCGCGCGTTTGTCTTTGTATTCTGTCCGCGCACGGGCAGCCCCCTTCTGTGGCGGATGCCGCGATAACAACCGATCTCCATGAGACGCTTGATGTTGAGGCTGACGTCCCGTCGCAGGTCGCCCTCGACGCTGTACTCCGCATCGATGATCTTGCGGATCTTACCGGCGTCGTCCTCGGACAGATCGCGCACGCGAATGTTCGGGTCCACGCCCGCTTTCTCGAGGATCTCCGTCGCCGTCCTGCGGCCGATGCCGTAGATGTACGTCAGGCCGATCTCAATCCGCTTTTCCCGCGGCAGGTCCACACCAGCAATACGTGCCATAGCTCACTATCCTTTCTTTCTCAACCCTGCGTCTGCTTGTGCTTCGGGTTCTCGCAAATGACCATCACCTTGCCGTGACGCTTGATGATTTTGCATTTTTCGCAAATCGGTTTCACCGACGCTCTCACTTTCATCTTGCTCCTCCGCTTCTTTCACCAACCGCTGCGCGAATATGCCGCGCAACTTATTATTATACAATAATTCTCACAGGCGTTCAAGCGCTTTCGCTATTTGTCGCGCCATGTGATGCGGCCCTTTGTCAAATCGTAGGGCGACAGCTCCAGGCGGACCTTGTCCCCGGGCAGGATCCGGATGAAATTCATGCGAATCTTCCCCGAGATGTGCGCCTGGACACGGTGGCCGTTTTCGAGCTCGACGACGAACATCGCGTTCGGCTGCGACTCGATGACTTTGCCCTCGACTTCGATGACGTCTTTCTTCGCCATATCTTTCGCCTTACCTGTCCCTTTCGTCCAACGTGATCACGAGCGGGTCCCCGTCCGTGATGATCACCGTGTTTTCATAGTGCGCCGCCGGTTTTCCGTCGTCCGTGACGACCGTCCAGCCGTCGTCCAGCGTGTGCACATCCGCCGTCCCCGCGTTGATCATGGGCTCGATCGCGAGCGCCATGCCCCGCATGAGTTTCGGGCCTTTGCCCGCCTCCCCGTAGTTTTTCACCTGCGGGCTCTCGTGCATCTTGCTGCCCACGCCGTGCCCGACGTAGTCCAGCACCACCGAGAATCCCGCCGCCTCCACGCATCCCTGCACCGCGTGGCCGATGTCCGTCAAACGGCTCCCGACCCGACAGTGCGCGAGGCATACGAAGAAGCTCTCCCTGCAAACGGCGACGAGCCGCCGCTTTTCCTCGTCCACGTCGCCGACGAAATACGTCCGCGCCGCGTCGCTGACCCAGCCTTTGTGCGTCGCCCCGATGTCCACCGAGACGATGCTCCCTTCCGCGAGGACGCGATCCTCGCTCGGTATCCCGTGCACGAGCTCCTCGTCGACCGAGACGCACACGTTTGCGGGAAACCCGCCGTAGCCCTTGAACGTCGGCACCATGCCCTCCGCGCGGATGCGCTCCGTCACGAAGCGGTCGATGTCCATCGTCGTGACCCCGGGCCGGATCACGTCCGCGAGGTCATGCAGGATGGCTCCCACGACCTTGCCCGATTCCGCCATCAGGCGGATTTGATCCTCGGTCTTGATGCGTATCATCGCCCACAGCGCGCCGCCCGCGCCTACCCGAGAATCTCTTCGATTTGCTCTTCCAACGCGTCCACGCCGATCGTTCCGTCCAGCTCGACCAGCAGTCCCTGGTCGATATAGTATTGCACGAGCGGCATGGTTTGCTTGTTGTACACGTCGATGCGGTGCTCCGCCATCTCCGCGGTATCGTCGCCGCGCTGAATCAGCGTCGCGCCTTCTATATCACACTGTCCGGCCACCTTCGGCGGGCGGGCCGTCACATGATAAACCTTGTTGCAGACGGGGCAGATCCACCGTCCGGCGATGCGGCTCACAAGGACATCCTTCGGCACCTTGATGTAGAAGACCGCGTCGAGCCGCACGCCTCTGCCCGCGAGGAATTCCGTGAGCATCTCGGCCTGCGGCGTGGTGCGCGGGAACCCGTCGAGCAGGTACCCGTTTTGCGTGTCCGGCGCAAGGAGCCGTTCCTTGATGAGCTCGATGACCAATTCGTCCGGCACGAGATGGCCCGCTTCCAAATAACTCTTTGCCTTCAACCCGAGCGGCGTGCCTTCCGAGATGTTCTTCCGGAAGATGTCGCCGGTCGCGACGACGGGGATGTCGTATGCCTTTGTGATGCGCTCCGACTGGGTGCCTTTTCCCGACCCCGGCGGGCCGAGCAACATGATGCGCTTTTTTGCCATTCCTATAAGAACCCCCTGTAATTACGCATGACCATCTGGTTTTCGATCTGCTTCATCGTGTCGAGCGCGACGCCGACCGCAATCAAAAGCGCCGTGCCGCCGAAACGGATTTGCAGGCTCGTGGCCATCTGGATCAGATACGGCAGCGACGCGATGGCGGCGAGGAAGACCGCGCCGACAAACGTCACGCGCATCATGACCGTGTTGAGATATTCGATCGTCGGGCGGCCCGGGCGGATGCCCGGCACAAACCCGCCGTTGGCGCGCATGTTTTCCGCGACGTCCACGGGGTTGAACGTGATCGCCGTGTAGAAATACGTGAAGAAGAAGATCAGGATCGCGTCGAGCGCGACGTAGATCCACACGCCCGGATCGCTCGCGTTGCCGCTCGCGGGGTTGAGCCATTTGTTCATGAACGCCTCGAGCTTGCCGCCCGGCGCGAAATACGTGATCGTCAGCGGGAACTGAAGGATCGACAAGCCGAAGATGACCGGAATGACGCCCGCCTGGTTGACCTTGATCGGAATGTGCGTGTTTTGCCCGCCGTACATCTTGCGGCCGACGACGCGCTTCGCGTACTGCACAGGGATGCGCCGCTGGCCCTGTTGCACGAGCACGACGCCGACGATGACCGCGACCGCGAACACGCAGAACAGCACGAGCGAAATCATCGAGACGTCGCCCGCCTTGTAGCTCGTGAGCGCGCTCGACACCGCAGCGGGCGCCCGGCACACGATGCCCGCGAAGATGATGAGCGAGATGCCGTTGCCGATGCCGTACTCGTTGATCTGCTCGCCGAGCCACATCAGGAAGGCCGTGCCCGCCGTCAGACAGAGGATGATGACGATCTTCGTGAACACGCTGTCGTCCGTCACCGCGCTGCGGAACAGGCCGAACGTGAACCCGACCGCCTGCAACAGCGCGAGGAGAACCGTCAAATAACGCGTGATCTGCGTCATCTTCTTGCGCCCCTCCATGCCCTCTTTCGCGAGATTTTCCAGATAGGGCACCGCGATCGTGAGCAGGTTGATGATGATCGACGCCGTGATGTACGGTGTGATCGAGAGGGCGAAA
The DNA here is from genome assembly GCA_031272745.1 of Eubacteriales Family XIII. Incertae Sedis bacterium. Classification (GTDB taxonomy): domain Bacteria; phylum Bacillota; class Clostridia; order Peptostreptococcales; family Anaerovoracaceae; genus WRFF01. The sequence goes on along the minus strand of JAISTF010000227.1, from coordinate 3,542 downwards.
ATCGTGAAGTTCGCAAACGCGCCGCCCGAGAAGAGGTTGAAGAGCTCGAACAGTCCCTGCCCTTCGAATACCTCCGCGAGCACCGAACGGTCGATGCCCGGCACCGGAATGTTGGACCCGAGCCGGAACACGACGAGCATCAACAAGGTGAAGATGATCTTCCGGCGGATGTCCGGGATCTTGAACGCCTTGATGAGGGTTTCAAACATTTCCATAATCAGAGCACCTCTGCCTTGCCGCCGGCCTTCTCAATCTGCTCGGTCGCCGACTTGCTGAATTTGTTTGCCTTCACGGTCAGGTTTTTCTCAAGGTTTCCGTCCCCGAGCACCTTCAGACCGATCGAGTCCTTTTTGATGACGCCCTTCTCCTTGAGCAACGCCGCCGTGATTTCCGTGCCGTCCTCGAAGACGTTGAGGTCGCCGACGTTGACGATCTCCGTCTCCTTGCGCCAGATGTTCGTGAAGCCGCGCTTCGGAATGCGCCGGTACAGCGGCATCTGGCCGCCCTCGAAACCGAGGCGCACGCCGCCGCCGCTGCGGGAATTCTGCCCGTTCATGCCGCGGCCGGCCGTCTTGCCCTGTCCGGTCGCGGTGCCGCGGCCTTTGCGTTTCGGCGCCCGCGTCGAGCCCGGCGCCTTTTTCAGTTCATGCAGTTTCATAGATGTTACTCCTCCGTCACCGTCACGAGATGCCGCACCTTGTGGACCGCGCCGCGCGTTCCGGGCGAGTCCTCGAGCTCCACCGTCTGGTGCATCTTCCGCAGCCCGAGCGCCTGCACGGTCTTCCGCGCGGACGGCTTTTCGCCGATCGGGCTCTTTGTCAATGTGATTTTGATCTTCGCCATGTCTGTGCTCCCTACCCAAGTATCTCCGCGGGCGTCTTGCCGCGCAGCTTGCTGACCTGTTCGACCGTCTTGAGGCCCTTGAGCCCTTCGATCGTCGCGTACGCCATATTGCCGGCGTTGTTGGAACCGATCGACTTTGCGCGCACGTCCTTCACGCCCGCGAGCTCGAGCACCGTGCGCACCGACGAACCCGCGATGACGCCCGTTCCTTCCGAGCCCGGCATGAGCAGCACGCGACCCGCGCCGAAGATGCCGAGGTTTCTGTGCGGGATCGTCGTCCCGACCGTCGGCACGAAGATGATCTTCTTCTTTGCGTCCTCGATCGCCTTGCGCACGGCCTCGGGGATTTCCCGCGCCTTGCCCAGGCCCACGCCGACGTGCCCCGCCTTGTCGCCCACGACGACCGTCACGGAGAACCGCATGTTGCGGCCGCCCTTGACCGTCTTCGCGACGCGGCGGATGTTGACGATGGACTCTTCGAGTTCCAGTTTGGATGCGTCGATAGTTCTTTCCTGCATCGATCTTCTCCTTCTACCGTCCTAAAACTTCAGCCCGGCTTCCCGCGCGCCGTCGGCCAGCTCCTTCACGCGGCCGTGGTACAGGAATCCGCCGCGGTCGAACGCGACTTCGCCGATGCCCTTTTCGAGCGCCTTCTTCGCGGCCGCCTCGCCGACGAGCTTCGCCGCCGCCTTGTTGCCGCCGTAGGGCGCCTGCGCCTTGACTTCCTTGTCGAGCGTCGACGCGCTGACGAGCGTATGCCCCGTCGTGTCGTCGATGATCTGCACCGAGATGTTCTTCAAACTGCGGTACACGCACATCCGCGGCTTCGCGGGCGTGCCGAAAAGGTTTTTCCGCACGCGGCGGTGCCGCTTGAGGCGCATGTCGTTTCTGCTTGCTTTCGCCATTTTCAAAAACTCCCTTTCTAACCCTTGACGCCGGCCTTGCCTTCTTTCCGCCGCACCTTTTCGCCCGAATAACGAATGCCTTTGCCTTTGTACGGCTCCGGCGGACGGTGTGCGCGGATGATGGCCGCATAATTCCCGACGACCGCTTTGTCGATGCCGCGGACGATGATTTCCGTCGCGCTCGGCACTTCCGTCTCGATGCCCTCGGGGTCTTCGAGGATGTGCTGGGGTCGGCCGTCCTTCGCCATCGAATACCCGAGGTAGAGGATCAGGTTTTTGCCCTGTTTTTCCACTTTGTAACCGACGCCCTGGATCTCGAGCTTGCGCTCAAACCCCGTCGATACGCCCGTCACCATATTGCCGATGAGCGTGCGCGACAGGCCGTGCAGCGAACGGCTCTCCTTGAGGTCGTCACCGCGCGTCACCGTGATGACGCCGTCTTCGAGCTTCACGCCGATCTTCTCCGAGATCTTCTGCGAGAGCTCGCCCTTCGGCCCCTTGACCGTGACGAGGCCGTCTTCCGCAATCGTCACGTCCACGCCCGCGGGTACCGTGATGGGGAGTCTACCGATTCTTGACATTTCCTTTCTCCCTTCCTTCCGTTACCAAACGTAGCAGATGACTTCGCCGCCGACGCCGAGCTTGCGCGCTTCCTTGTCGCTGATGACGCCCTTGCTCGTCGAGATGATCGCGATGCCGAGGCCGCCGAGCACGCGCGGCACGTCGTGCGCCGGCACATGGATGCGCAGGCCGGGCTTGCTGATCTTGCGCAGCCCGCTGATGACGCGCGTCTTGCCGGGCGCGTATTTCATGTCGATGCGAATCATGCCCTGCTTGCCGTCTTCCGTGACCTCGTATCCCTCGATATAGCCTTCCTCTTTGAGGATGGCCGCGATGGACTTCTTCATCTTGGACGCGGGCATCTCGACCGTCTTGTGGCCGGCCGTGTTCGCGTTGCGGATTCTCGTGAGCATGTCCGCTACGGGATCTGTCATCGTCATTTCCGTGTTCCTCCTGTTACCTACCAGCTGGCCTTCTTCACTCCGGGGATCTCGCCTTTGTAGGCCAGCTCCCGGAAGCAGATGCGGCACACGCCGTATTTCTTGAGCACCGAGTGCGGCCGGCCGCAGATGCGGCATCTCGTGTACGCCCTCGTCTTGTACTTCGGCTTGCGCGCCTGCTTGATCTTCAGTGAAGTCTTCGCCATGGTTTTCCTCCCTAAAATTTACTTCTCAAACGGCATCCCGAGCAGACGCAGCAGCTCCGCCGCTTCCTCGTCCGTCTTCGCCGTCGTCGTGAAGATGATGTTCATGCCCTTGACCTTGTCCACCTTGTCGTAGACGATCTCGGGGAAGATCGACTGCTCCTTCAGGCCGAGGCTGTAGTTGCCGCGCCCGTCAAACGAGTTTTTCGACACCCCGCGGAAGTCGCGCACGCGCGGCAGCACGATGTTGAAAAACTTGTCCACAAAGACCCACATATTCTCGCCGCGCAGCGTCACCTTGCAGCCGACGCTCATGCCCGTGCGGACCTTGAAGTTTGCGACGGATTTGCGCGCCTTCGTGACGACGGGCCGCTGCCCGCTGATCAGCGCGAGCTCCTCGACCGCCGTCTCCATGATCTTCGCGTTGTCCTTCGCTTCGCCGAGGCCCATGTTGATCGTGACCTTTTCGAGCTTCGGAACCATCATCGGATTGTCGTAGCCGAATTTGTCCTTCAGCGCGCCGAAGACTTCGCTTTTGTATGTTTCTCTCAATCTCGCTCCCATAGCTTCCTCCAAAATCAGTCGAGCGT
>JAISTF010000206.1 GCA_031272745.1 Eubacteriales Family XIII. Incertae Sedis bacterium | reverse complement strand
GCGGCACGATGCCGCTGCGGAGCGGCGAGGAGCGGACGCTGACGGTCGGCGGCGGCTCGGGTACGGGCGCTTACACGCTGGCGTACGCCGAGACGAGCACGAATCCGGCGGTCGCGACGGTGACGGCGGTCAGCGCGGCGGCGGGCACGTTCACGGTGAAGGTCACGGCATCCTCGGGTGAGTACGCGCTTGTCTACGGCCGCGCGGGCGATGACAATTATTTGGCTGCCTCTCAGCAGAGCACGGCGCACGACGTCGGCAAGGCCGACGCGGTCATCGTCACGGACGCGCAGGCGGCCACCGGCCTCGTCTACGACGGCGCGCCGCAGGATCTTGTCACGCCCGGCGAGGGCTCGCAGCACGGCATGGAATACCGCCTCGGCGAGGACGGCGCGTGGAGCGCCATCGTGCCGGCGGCCGTCGACGCGGGCGCGTACGACGTCGACTACAAGGCCGCGGGCGACCCCGACCACAACGACAGCCTCGAACGCTCCGTCACCGCGTCCATCGCGAAGGCGGGCCAGGCGGCCGTAAGCCTCTCGGGTGCCCTGCCGGAGACGGCGGGCGCAGCGGCGACGGTCACGGTCGGCGGCGGCTCGGGCACGGGCCTCTACACGCTGATAAGCACAAACCCGCAGGCCGCGCAGGTGACGGTCGTCAATGCGGCGGCGGGAACCTTTACGGTGAAGGCCCTCGCGACCGCGGCCGGCGCCGACTACGGCCTCGAATACGGCCGCGCGGGCGATGGCAATTATTTGCCGATCTCCGTCAATACCCCGTCACACCATATCACGGCGAAGCCGGAGGACCCGTCGGGCGGCGGTTCCGGCGACGCGGATTCAACGGACGACGCGGACGCTCCCGCGAACGTCGCGGCCATCCGCACGGCGCTCTCGAAGTACAGCGTCGTCAAGGGCCGCAGCCTGACGATCCCGCTCGTCGTGGAGCTCGAAGAGGGCGAGACGAAGGCACCGGAGCTCTCCTGGGAAAGTGCCAATCCGGGCGTCGCGACGGTGACGAAGCTCACGGAGACCTCGGTGAAGATCAAGGGTCTGAAGGCCGGCAAGACAAAGATCACGATCCGCGCCGCCGACGGCGAGCGCCGGACGCTGACGGTCACGGTCTCGAAGAAAAAGGTGGCGCTCGCGAAGCTCCAGGCGAAGAAGCCGAAGCCAAGCGACGGCAAGACGACCTCGAAGAAGAAAAAGCCGTCCGTCGGCAAGATCACGGTTTGGATGCCGAAGTCGTCGCTGAAGGTCGGACAGACGGCGAAGCTGAAGATCTCGGTCTCCGACACCCCGCCGTCGACGGGCACACTGAAATTCTCGTCATCAAACAAAAAGGTGGTCACGATCGACAAAGCCGGCTACATGACCGCCCACAAAAAAGGCACCGCCACAATCACCGTCAAATTCGGCGGCCGAAAAGTCACGGTGACGGTGAAGGTAAAGTAGCCCGCCAACGCCAGAATCGGGCCCGACCCCTCTCGGCCCGTTTCCAAAAGCGGGGCTTCACGGGAAAGATTCCTGCGGGGCCTCGCTTTTTCCACGGCGTAGGGCGCTCGATTTTGTTGTATAATATATTTTTGTGTTGTACATTTTGAAAGGGACAGGAGCAGTATAGGCGTTGTATCTGAAGAGAATAGAGATTCAGGGGTTCAAGAGTTTTGCGGACCCGATCGTGATTGACTTCAAGGACGGGATCACTTGTATCATCGGGCCGAACGGGAGCGGGAAGAGCAATATCTCGGACGCGATGCGGTGGGTGCTCGGCGAGCAAAGCGCGCGGGCGTTGCGCGGGGGGCGCATGGAAGAGATCATCTTTGCGGGGACGGACGCGCGGCGGCCGAAGGGCATGGCCGAAGTCACGCTCGTGTTTGACAACGCGGCGCGGGTCCTCGACATTGATTATTCGGAAGTTGCGTTGAAGCGGCGGCTGTACCGCAGCGGGGAGAGCGAGTATTTCATCAACAGCAACCCGTGCCGGTTGCGCGACATCCGTGAGCTGCTCATGGACACGGGCATCGGCGTGGACGGGTATTCGTTCATCGGACAGGGGCGCGTCGAGAAGATTGTCAGCGACAAGCCCGAGATGCGGCGCGAGGTCTTCGAAGAGGCCGCCGGCATCATCAAATACAAGAGCAAGCGCGCGGAGGCGGAGCGCAAGCTCGATAGTGCGTCGCAAAACCTTGCGCGCATCGGGGACATCATCTCGGGCATTGAGGAGCGGATCGATTCGTTGCGCGAGGAGAGCGAGAAGGCGAAGGAGCACGCGGTGCTCGCCGCGCGGTACCGCACGCTCGAAATCAACATCACGCTGAAAAACATCGAGAGCATGCAGGAGAAAAACAAGCAGCTCGCGGCGCAGTTTGAAGAGGCGGGCGCGGCGCTGGAAACGCTGCGGCGCGAGAAATCCGAGGCGGACGCGAAGCTGTCTTCCCTGCGCGCGCGCGACACGGCGCTTGAGGAGCGGGCCGACGGCGTGCGCGATCGGCTGACGGCGGTGCGCGAGCGCGTCATGGGCATCGAGAATTCGGCACTGCTGACCGAGGAGCGGCGCAAGGCCGTGGAGCGCGACCGCACGCGGCTCGAAGCGGAGACAGCGGAACTGGCGGCGCGCATCGCGGCGGAGGAAGCGTCGCTCGAAAAGCTCGCGGCGGACCGGCGCGGGTTTGAAACGGCGCTGGCGGCTCTGAACGGGGAGCTCGCGGGGCTGCTCGCGACAGCGGCGGAAAAGGAAGGCGCGTATACGGCGAAGGTCGGGCGCATCGACGAGCTGCGGGCCGAGATGTTCGAGCGCGGGCGCGAGCGGGCCGCGAAGGAAGCGGAGCTCGCGTCGGGCGAGAGCCTGTTCGGGAGTTTCGACGAGACGGAGACGTCCATCGCGGCGGAGCTGTCCCAGGGGGCGGAGGAGCAGGCGGCGCTCGCGAAGGGCATCGCGGGGCAGCGTGAGGCGGCGGCGGCCGCAGCTGCGGAAGCGGAAACGCTCGGCGCGTCCGTCGAGGCGGCGCGCGGCGCGTACGACAAGGCGGTGGGCGCGGCAGCGGACAAGCGACTTGAAATCGAAGCCGTGCGGCTCCAGTCCGAGAAGCAGTCGTCGCGGCGGCGCACGCTCGAAGAGATGGAAGAAAACTACGAGGGCTACGCGTCCGGCGTGAAGGCGCTCATGAAGTCGCGGCCGCAGGGCGTCTGCGGCGTCGTGACGGAATTGCTGAAGGCCGAAAAGGGCTTCGAGACGGCGATCGAGACGGCGCTCGGCGCGCGCACGCAGGACATCGTCTGCGAGACGGACGAGGACGCGAAGGCGGCGATCCGGTTCCTCAAGGAAAACAAGGCGGGGCGGCTGACCTTTCTGCCCGTCGCGTCGATTCGCGGGCGCGAGCCGTTCTCCGCGAGCGCGCTCGACCATGTGTCGTTCGACGAAAAATACCGCGGCGTCTTCGAATATCTGCTCGGGCGCACCGTGATCGCAGACACGCTCGACGATGCCGTCGCGCTGTCCAAGAACAACAAGGACGGCGCGCACATCGTGACGAAGGACGGCGAAGTCATCAATCCGGCCGGCGCGCTGACGGGCGGCGCGTACCGCAACAAGTCGGCCAACCTGCTCGAACGCCGCAACGAGATCGAGGCGCTGCGGGAAGAGACCGCCGCGCTTGCCGCGAAAGGCGAGACGCTGAAAGAAGAACTCGAGGCGCTCCAGGCGCAGGGCGAGGCGCTGCTGGCGGAGATCCGCGAGGGCGACGCGACGCTGCGCGAAAAGGAGGCGGAGCGCATCCGCGCGGAGTCCGACCTGAAAGCGGCCGAAGCGCGGCTGGCCGACGTCGGCGCGCGGCTCGCGCGGCGGCAGGCGGAGCTCGAAGGCGTACGGAAGGATCGCTCGGACAGCAGCGGCATGCTCGAAACGCTGCGCGCGGAGATCGAAACGCTGGCCGCCGAGGGCGAGCGCATTCGCACGGAGACGGAGGCCGAGACCGCGGGGCTGACGGCCGCGAAGGAAGAGAGCGAGCGCGCGGCCGAGGCCGCGACGGTGGTGCGTCTGCGCGCGGCGGAGGCGGGCCGCGACAAGGAAAACGCGGACATGCTGCAGGCGGCGGCGGAAGAAGGGCTGCACACGCTCCGCGCGTCGCTCGCCGCAAAGCGGGAAGAACTCGAAGGGCTTGCGGGCGTGTTCACGGAAGTGTCCGACGAAGAGGCCGGCGCGGAACTCGCGAAGCTGTCGGAAGAGGCGGCCACCTTGGAAACGTCGCTCGAACAGGCCGTCGAAGAACGGCGCGAGGTCCGGCGGCAAATCGAGGAAGCGGAGCTTGCGAGCGAGCGCGGGACGGACAAGATCGAAGCGGCCGTATCCGCGAAGACGGGCATGGAAGTCGAGCTGGGTCGGCAGGAGACGCGGCTCGCGACGTGGAAGGAGAAGCTGTTCGAGGAGTTCGAGCTCTCGTATGTCCACGCGCTGGAATACCGCGATCCGGATTTCGTGATGAGCCGCGGCATGGCGGAAAACCGCGAGGTGAAGGAGCGGTTGCGCGAGCTCGGCGAGGTGAACCCCGGGTCGATTCGCGAGTACGAGGAGACGAGCGAACGCTACGGATTCCTGACGAAGCAGCGCGACGACGTGTTCGCGTCGATGAAGGACTTCCAGGACATCGTGCGCGACATGGACAAGATCAGCCGCGAAAAATTCCGCGAGACGTTCGACCGCGTGAGCGAGACGTTCGCGGAGACGTTCGCGCTGCTGTTCGGCGGCGGCAAGGGGGAAATCTCGCTCGAAGGCGAGGGCGACCCGCTCGAAAGCGGCATCGACATCAAGATCCGGCCGCCGGGCAAGACAAACCTCGCGAGCATCGACAGTTACAGCGGCGGCGAGAAGTCGATGATCGCGATTGCGCTTCTGTTTTCGATTTTGAAGGCGAAGCCGACGCCGTTCTGCGTGCTCGACGAGATCGACGCGGCGCTCGACGAGACCAACATCCACCGCTTCGCGCAGTACGTCGCAAATTTCAAGGAGACGCAGTTCGCGCTCGTGACGCACCAGCGGTCGACGATGGAGTACGCGGACGCGCTCTTCGGGGTGACGATGCAGGAGCAGGGGGTGACGACGGTGCTGTCGCTGCTGCTCGGGGAGAAGGAGACGGAGGCATTTGCGGAGACGCTGAATTAAATAACAATGGCGGAATTTGAACAGAAAAAATCGTTCTTTGGGCGGCTGGCGCAGCGCATCGGCGACGCGGTGCTCATGCGACCGCAGGTCGACGAGGCGTTTCTCGAAGAGCTCGAAGAAATATTGATCACGAGCGACATCGGCATGGAGACGTCGATGGACATCGTCTCGCGGCTGCGCGACGCGGTGCGGCTTGAGCGCATCGACTCCCGCGAAGGCGTCGAGGCGAAGCTGCAAACGATTATTGCGGAAATCGTCGACAAGGGCGAGCGGCTGCGCATGAGCGAAGCGTATCCGATCGCGGTGCTCATGGTCGGCGTGAACGGCGGCGGCAAGACGACGACGATCGCGAAACTCGCGGCGCGCTACAAGGCCGAGGGCAGGACCGTGCTGCTCGCGGCGGCGGACACGTTCCGCGCGGCGGCGGCGGACCAGCTCGAAGTGTGGGCGGAGCGCGCGGGCGTGCCGCTCATCCGGCACCAGGAGGGCGCGGACCCGTCGGCCGTGATCTTCGACGGCGTGAACGCGGCGAAGGCGCGCGGCATCGACGTGCTGATCTGCGACACGGCGGGGCGGCTGCAAAACAAGCGCAACCTCATGGCGGAGCTCGAAAAGATGGACAAGGTGCTCGCGCGGGAATACGCGCCGGAGCAGCGCGAGACGTTGCTCGTGCTCGACGCGACGACGGGAAAAAACGCGGTCAGCCAGGCGCAGGAGTTCGGCCTTGCGGCGGGCGTGACAGGCATCGTGCTGACGAAGCTCGACGGCACCGCGAAGGGCGGCATCGCGATCACGGTGTCGGGCGAGTTCGATCTGCCCGTGAAATTCATCGGCGTCGGGGAGAAGCTCGATGACCTCGAGCCGTTCGACCCGCAGCGATTCGCGGCGAGCATTTTCTCGGGGGCGTACTGACATGGCCCTGCCTCTCGTCGCGATCGTCGGCCGGCCGAACGTCGGCAAATCTTCATTTTTCAATAAGGTCGTCGGTGCGCGCCTCGCGATCGTCGAGGACGTGCCGGGCGTGACGCGCGACCGCATCTACGCGGAAGCGGAGTGGAACGGCAAGGCGTTTGCGCTGATCGACACGGGCGGCATCGATGAGCGGTCGGACGACGTGATGTTTGCGCAGATGCGCGAGCAGGCGCAGATCGCGATCGACATGGCCGACCTCATCGTCTTCATGGTCGACGGCAAGGAAGGCGTCACGTCGACGGACCGCGACGTGGCGGATTTGCTGCGCAGCGCGACGAAGCCCGTGCTGTTGATCGCGAACAAGATCGACAATCCGCGGAAGCTGCCGGATGATTATTACGATTTGTATGAGCTGGGGTTCGGGGAGCCGATTCCCGTGTCGGCGGCGAATATGACGGGGCTCGGGGATGCGCTAGACGGGATCGTCACGGGTTTGCTGGATTCTCGGGTCAAGCCCGAGAATGACGATGGGGGAGACAACGCGGACTCGGACTCCCTCAAGCTCGCGATCATCGGCAAGCCGAACGTCGGCAAGTCGTCGTTTGTCAACGCCATCGTCGGCGAATACCGCGTGATCGTCTCGGACGTGCCGGGCACGACGCGCGACTCCATCGACACGCCGTTTGAATACGACGGCGAGCGGTTCACGCTCATCGACACGGCGGGCATCCGCCGCCGCAGCAAGGTCGAAGAGGGCATCGAGCGTTATTCGGTCGTCCGCGCGATCGGCGCCATCGAGCGCTCGGACGTCTGCCTGCTCATGATCGACGCGACCGAGGGCGTCACGGAGCAGGACAAGAAAATCGCGGGCCTCGCGCACGAAAGCGGCAAGGGCGTCGTCATCGCCGTCAACAAATGGGACCTCGTCGAAAAGGACACGAACACGATGGCGCGCTACGAAAAGAAGGTCTACGCGGAGATGCCGTTCCTCTCGTGGGCGCCGCAGGTGTACATCTCGGTGAAGGACGGCCAGCGGCTGAAGAAAGTCTTGGACACGGTCTCGGCGGTCGCGGCCAACTGCGCGCTGCGCGTGCCGACCTCGCCGCTCAACGCGCTCATCCAGGACGCAGTCGCGATGAAGCAGCCGCCGTCCGACAAGGGCAAGCGCCTGAAGATCTACTATGTGACGCAGGTCGGCATCCAACCGCCGCTGTTCTCGTTCAAGGTGAACCGCCGCGACCTGATGCATTTCTCGTACGCGCGCTACCTCGAAAACCGGATCCGCGCGCAATGGGGCTTCACCGGCACGCCGGTCCGTTTCGTGTTCCGAGAGAAGGGGGAGGAGGAATAATGGGATTCCTGTCGCTGATTATGATGGGCATCATTGTGATTTTGGTCGCGGTTGCTTCGTATTTCATCGGCAATATCAACGGCGCCCTCATCATCGGGCGGGCCTACGGCATCGACGTACGCAAGGAAGGCTCGGGCAACGCGGGCACGACGAACGTGCTGCGCTCCGTCGGCAGGAAAGCCGGCGCGGCCACCTTCGTCATCGACGTCGTCAAGGGCTGGGCGGTGTATTTCGTGGCCGCGCATTTCCTCGGCGCGGAAGTCGCGATGCTCGGCGGCCTGTGCGTTGTGCTCGGCCATATGTGGCCCGTCGTCCACGGCTTCCGCGGCGGCAAGGGCGTCGCGACGGCCTTCGGCGTGCTGCTCGCGGCCAACTGGCTTTTCGCGCTGCTGCTTTTCGCCGTCGTCATCGTCTTCACGGCCGCGTTCCGGCGCGTAAGCCTCTCAGTCCTGATTGCGGTCGCGGTCGGCCTCGTGCTGGCCTTCACGGGCGACGCCGGCCTGCATGAGCTGGCCGGGGACGTCAACCCCCTGTGGCTCGCGGTCATCTTCGCCTTGATCGTCTTCAAGCACCGCAGCAACATCGTGCGCCTCGCGAAGGGCGAGGAGTCTGTGCTGACGTTCGGGAAGAAGGAATGAAGGATCGGGCCGCCGTCAGCCCCGTTTCCCCTTGCGCTGCAGCGCAATGAAAATCCCCGAGACGCAAATACAAATCAGTACAATGAAGATACAGCGGATGTCTTTGAGGAAGATTTCCGGCGGCACCGCGTCGATTGCCGTGTGTCCGACGATCAGGTTTGTCATGATCGTGATGAGCGCCATGCCGATGACGTTGCCGAGTGTGCGCCCCGTGCTCTGGATGGAGTTGGCGACGGAG
>JAISTF010000205.1 GCA_031272745.1 Eubacteriales Family XIII. Incertae Sedis bacterium | reverse complement strand
CCGTATCCCCGATCGCCGCGTCGCCCGAAAGCCCCTGCCGCACGCGGGCCACCGTGTCCACGTGCAGGCAGTCCGCCTCGCAGAACAGCGGCTCTGACGCCGCCGCATCCGCCGCAGCCTCTGCCGACCTGCCTTTCTTTTTCGAAAACTTCTCCATCCGAACCCTTCCCATATCCTCGTTCAACGTCCGTTTGCCACATCAACGATTAAACACATAAGCAACTGTTTAGATATTATTGCAAAAAACCCCCCTTGTCAAGCGCGCGCATTGCCCCAAAATAAATAACGTCGAAAAAAGTATCGTTGCCTCATAAAAAACAACGTCGAAATTCTGCATCATAGACGGTGAAACGGAGGTGCGGATGACCGATTTTCAATCGAGTACGCGAGTTGCATCACAATCCGCAGACTCGATGCAATATTGGTATAAAAACGCGCCCCCTGACGACCGATTTTCAATCGAGTCTGCGGATTGCGATTCAATCCGCAGACTCGATGCAATATTGGCATGAAAGGTGTCGCGGATGAATGTATCTAGCGCATATCCCTTCCGCAGACGCTGCGGAAGCGGCAGTAGGTGCAGGCGGTGATCGTTTCGCCGCGGGCGCTTTTGTGGCCGCTCGTCTTCGGGCGCGCGGAGGCGTCTCCGGCGGCGATGCCCGCCGCGAGGGCGCCGAGGAGCGCGTCGACCGTCCCCTGCAGCTTCGCGAAGTCCTCGGGGGGGAGGGCCCGCTCGCCGGGCGCGGCGTCCTCGGCAGACCCGACCGCGAAGCCGTCGCTCCGGTACGCGCTGCGGATGCTGTCCTCGATTTCCTCCGGCGTCCGCGGTGCCTTGTCGCCCGACAGGTTGATGTGCGCCTCCTTGACGGGGAAGTACGAAACGCCAGCCGGCTCGTACGAATACGAATCCGCGACGGCCTTCAGGTAGAGCATGAGCTGCAGCTGCCAGCCGCTCTCGACCTCGTCGAACGAGAACCGGTCGCCGCCCGACTTGTAGTCGAGCACCTTTGCGCGGCCGCCCTCCAGCACGTCCACGCGGTCGATGCGACCCCGCGTCTGCACGCCCTCCCCGATGGGCAGGCCGTCGAACCCCTGCTCGAACAGCATCCGCTCCGCCCCCGAATCGCGCACGCGCTCGGTCAGCGCCCAGGCCACCTCCTTGAGGACGCGCACGAGGCGCGCGCCCCGGTAGCGGTCTTGCGGCCGCTCGCGGAAGACGCCCTCGAAGAACCGCTCGCTGAGATCCTCATAGATGCCGTCGATCAGACGGTCCGTGTCGGCGCGCGCGCTGAGCTGCCACCGGCTCGCCGGGTCGCCCGCCGCCAGGCCGTCCGCGCTCATCGCCCTGCCAAACTCCATCAGCGCCTCGTGGTAGGCCTCGCCGATGTTCCGGCTGTCGACGCCGAAGACGCGGCGCTCGGAGAGCTTCACGCCGCTGCCGAGGAACCACGAGAGCGGGCAGCGGCTGTAGCGCTCGAGCGCGGAGGTGGAGAGCGTGAGCGCCCCACCGCCGCCAGCACCGTCGTCGCCACCGCCAGCACCGTCGTCGCCCGCGCCGCCCTGCGCCGCAAGCAGCGCCCGCAGCAGATCCGGGGCGATGCGCTGCGCGCCCCCCGCGTCCGGGGCCTCCGCCGAAACCCCGTAGGCGGGCACCTCGTCCGCCACCTCCACGGGCACATCCGGGAACAGCCGCCGCAGCCGCGTGAACACCTGCGAGGGCCCGGCCGACTCGCCGCCCATCCCGGCGTCCGTGTAGGACAGATAGAGCAGGCGCGTCGGTTTGCTCAGGTTTTTGTAGATCGCGAGGCGCTCCTCGTGCATCAGGTTGCCGGAGCTGCGGAAGGCTGAAAATCCAAGCTCCTCAAGCGCCTCCTTCTCCTCGTCCCCGATCAGGTCGTCGCCGCTGTCGAACATCGGCAGCAGGCCGTCGTTGGCGCCGAGCACCAGCATCGCCCGCGCGCCGCCCGTGCGCGTGCGCTGCATCGTGCCGACGACGATGCGGTCCGATGTCGGCGGCAGCACGCCCATCTTCACGGACGCGAAGCCCGCGCGCAGCACGACGGCGTATTCCTCCATGCCCATCGAAAGGTCGCCGAGGCTGCCCGCGACCTGGTCCAGGATGCCTTCCGCGACGTCCCAGATGCCGCGCATCTCCGCCGCGTATTCGTCGTAGCCGTCCGCCTCCAGCGCAACGGCGAGCTGCTCGATCATCGCCGGCAGCTGCGCGTCCTCTACCAAATACGCCCGCAGCCCTTCCGTGCGCTCGCGCGCGGTCCTGCCGCCCGAGAACCGCTCCTTGAACGCGTCCAGCATCCCCGCCACCAGCCGCGCCGCCGCGCTGATCGCGGCAAACGCGTCCTCCTCGTAGTCCTGCGCCCCGCGCCGTAGGGGCTTGCCCCAAGCCGCGCCGCGCAGCCGATACCGCAGCGCGTAGTTTTCCAGCTCCTCGGCGTCCGCCGGCGCGATCGGCACGAGCCCCGTGCGGATCCACCGGAACACGTCCTCGCTGCGCCGCCCGCGCGCGAGGATCTCGGGGAGCACGAGGATGTACTCCAGCACCGGGTTGTGGTCCACGTCGCGCCGCCGGTCGAAGAACACCGGCAGCCCGCAGGCGTCGAACACCCGCTTGATCGCGGACGCGCGCCGCCCCTGGTCGTTGCACAGCACCAGGATGTCGCGGTAGCGGAAGCCCTCCTCAAACACAAGCCGCCGGATCACTGCCGCCGCCACCAGCGCTTCGGACTCGAAATCGCGCGCCGCCACGAGCCGCAAGGCGGGCGGGACGCCGCCCGCTTCCCCGGCTGCACCCGCAAACACCGGTGCCCCGGCGCCCCCATATGCAAACAGCGCCCGCTC
>JAISTF010000167.1 GCA_031272745.1 Eubacteriales Family XIII. Incertae Sedis bacterium | reverse complement strand
CGATGATCGCGAGCACGAACATCGCGATGCCGTAGATCCATGCGAGGATCCCGACAACGATGAGGGCCGCGCCCATACCGCTGAGCGCGTAAAGCGTCGCGGCCCCGGCAAGCCCGCCGACGCCGGCGACCACGGCGGCCAGGATGTTGAACACGATGATCCCGCCGATCTCGAAGAGGAACAGCACGAGCCCCTGGTTGGCGTGGAAGCGCGCGTAGTGCGACTCCTTCGGCGCCGCAAAGACCGACACGAAGCAAAGGACGAAGATGTATGCGAGGATGCCGAACGCCTTGTTGGCGCGCACGTCCTCCTCGCGGTTGGCATACGGCGTACCGGGCGTGTGCGGCGTGTAGCCCGGCTGCGACTGCGCGAACGGCGGGGGCTGCTGCCAGGATTGCCCCGCCTGCCGATCCGTCTGTCCCGCCTGCGCCGCGCCGTCCGCGCCTGCTTCCTGAGGCGCGCCGTTCTCCGCGGCCGCGAAGAGCCGCGCCTTGTGCGCGTCGTATTCCTCCTGCGTGATGGCTCCTCCGTCGAGCAGGTCTTTCAGTTTTGCGATTTCGTCGAGCGTGCTCATAACCACTCCTTTCGTTCCCTACGAAATTAGTATATCATAAGAAGCATGGCGCGGCACTTCAACGCACGCGGCGGGAAATTGCGCAAGCGCCCTATGTACGGGTGTGGGCAGACATGACGGGAAAAGCAATGCGGGACCGGAAAGGGAGGTGTGGCATGACAGCGGCGGACATCGAGAGCATATTGGGCGAATGGATGAAAAACGCGCCTGAAAACCTCGTAGCGGCGGAGCGGGCTCTCGAGCCGGGCCTGGCGGGTCTGCGGATCTACGACGATCCGATCGCCTGCGCATGCGCGGCGGACGACGCCTGCCTGCTTTCGCTCGCGGACAACGACGCGGCCAACGTGCATCTCATGATGCCGGAAGAGTGGCTGCCCGGGGCGCGATCGGTCGTTTCGTTCTTCTTCCCGCTCAGCGAGGAGATCCGCGAGAGCAACCGGAAGAAGGACGGCATCGTGTCGCTCGCGTGGCTGCATGGGCGCATCGAGGGACAGGCCTGCGCCGAAGCGGCGACGCGATTCCTGGCTGCGGAGATCGGAAAAGCCGCGGACGTGGTCATTCCGACGACAGACGAGCGCTACAAAGTCCATGTCGACAGGGACGCGCCGCCGCAGCGGCGCTACAGCCCGAACTGGTCGGAGCGGCACGTCGCCTATGCGGCGGGTCTCGGCACCTTTTCGATGCCGGGCGGACTCATCACGGCGCGCGGCGTCGCCGGACGCATCGGGAGCATCGTCACAACCGCAGCGATCGAGCCGACGCCGCGCCCCTATGAGGGCGTCTACGACCACTGCATCCGCTGCGGCGCGTGCGCGCGCAGGTGCCCGGCCGGGGCGATCTCCGAGGATATGACGAAGGACAACGCGCGCTGCTCCGCGCAGCTCGACATCGCCCGGGAAAAATACCCTGCCTACTACGGCTGCGGCAAATGCCAGGTCGCCGTCCCCTGCGAGTCCCGCATCCCGAAGCGGAGAGAAGCACCCGCACACAACGCCTCGCAATAGGCAATTCGGCTGTTTTTGTGCAGAAACCGGGGAAAATGCGGTACAATGATTCTGCAAGCACATTGTGAGGGGTGTGCGGATCATCGGCAGTCGTCTACAAGACAACAGAAAGGGAAATTTGCTATGCATGGAAGAAATCGTAGTATTGAGAGACCGGGCGTGCGGGTTCTTGTCGCCGCGCTGATTGCGGCACTTGCCCTGTGCTTCCTGCCGGGCGGCGGCCTGCTCGCACCGGAGACCTCGCAGGCGGCGGGCAGCGGCGTCAAGGCTCTTAAAGCAGGCAAGACGTACACGGTTAAATTCGCGGGGTCAAAAAAACACACGCTGAAGTATACGGTCACGCCGACGCCGACCGTTGACGCGGAGCCGGCCGGCTGGGTGAAGATCTATGTGGACGGCAAGAAGGCGTATTCGTACAAGTTCGGTTTTCCGGACTTTGTAGCGCGCCTGTACACGGTGAAGGTGAGCGCGCGGACGACGCTGCTCCATTTCCACTTCACGGAGGAGGACAGCTACAGCGCGGTCGAGAAGATCCTGCGCTACAAGGGCGGCAAGCTCGTGACGGCGGCGGACCTGACGAAGATCGCGGACAGGTCGAGCAATAAGAAGAAGGGCGCGTACCTCTCGAGCTGGACGCGCGACGCGCGGGTCACGAAGGCGAGCGGCGGCAAGTTCACGGTCAAGTGGTTCACGCAGGACTGCGTGGTCGGGATGTACTACGCGACGCTCGTCTATGAATACAGCGAAGGCAAGGCCAAGCGCGTGACGAACACGTTCAAGCCGGTGTTCCCGAAGGCCGTCGAGGGCGAGGGCAAGCCGGCGTGGAAGGACAACACGGGCACGGCGTCGCGCGCTTTCGACGCATACACCGCGCCGGACGGCAATACCGTGGCGTTCAGCGCCGCGACGGGCGACAAGATCAAGGTCGCGCAGGTGAAGCTCGCGAAGGGCACGCGCTTCTACAATGTGAAGAACACCGCCGGCGTGAGCGGCTGGATCAAGGAAGTCGAGCTTTTTGA
>JAISTF010000127.1 GCA_031272745.1 Eubacteriales Family XIII. Incertae Sedis bacterium | reverse complement strand
GGGCGGGGCAAGCCCCGCCCCTACGGGGGATTTGGCGGGGGGTGTCCCGTCGCTGCAGCAGCGGCGGGAGAACGCGCTCGAAACGAAGCGGCGGCTGGCGCGGCTGTACGGGGACGCGGTGCCAACCCCGCCGGAACCGCGGCCCTGGGACGACCTGCGCGCGGACATTCCGGACGCGCTGCGTCCGGAGTTGGACAGCCGCCTCATCCTCGACGAGGACATTCGGGAGACCATCTGGACCGCGGAACAGTCGGGAGAAAAATTCCGCCTCGAAAGCGAAAATGCGGATGGGGCCGTGTTCCAGGCGTGCCTTGTGAAACCGGTTGTTGTATACTGGGTGCGTTATTGTAAAAAAACGAGGGCGGGGGACGCTTACGACGTCCTCGACGCATACAGCCACCGTATGCATTTTTCGAGGGAAGGCTGAGCATGGCGGAGCACGCGGACAAAACGGCGGCGGCGCAGGCGGCGGGCGCGGAAGGCGAGCGCTGGAGCTGCGCGAAATGCGGCGTGCCGCTCGCGCGGTCGAGCACGGTCTTCGCGTATATGGGCATGACGTTTGCGCATGAGGTGATGCGCTGCCCGAAATGCGGGATGGTGTTCATCCCGCGGGAGCTGGCCGACGGGAAGATGGCCGAAGTAGAGATGTTGATGGAGGACAAATGACGTGAACGGAAAGACCGCCACGAGCCGATCACAGCGCGCGATCAAGACGAAAGGCAAGCTGTTCAAAAGCGCGGCGAAGCTGATCGACAAATACGGCTACGACCATGTGACCATCGAGGACATCAGCCGCGAGGCCGGCGTCTCCGTCGGGGCGTTCTATCATTATTACCAGTCCAAGTCGGACGTCATCGTCGAATTTTTCATGCAGATTGACTTGTATTTCGACGAACTGCGCAAGGAGATTTTCGGCAGCGGCGACGCCGCCCGGCAGACGCTCGCGCTCTTCCGCGCCTACGCGCAGTTCCACGAGGACCGCGGCTTCGACCACACGCGCACGATTCTCAGGGTGCAGACGCCGTTTTTCAACGACCGCTCCCGCACGCTCTATACGATGCTCGAAGAAATCGTACACGGCGGGCAGGCGGCGGGCGTCTTCACGTCGGAGATCGACGCGGAGCAAATCACCGGTCACTTCCTCATCGTCGCGCGCGGCGTGCTCTTCGACTGGGTGCTCGAAAAAAGCAGCTATGACCTGCTCGAAAAAATGCGGACCGAGATTTCGCTCTCGATCCGCACGTTTAATCCTGTTTGCTGATAGCATCAATAACGGTTTCCGGCTGTCTATTTTTTGCCTTTGCGGAACTCCTTCGGGGTCAGCGTCTTGTAGTAGCTGCCCGTGAGGTGGTTCGGGTTGAACGCCTCGCGGATCTTCCACTGGTACTCGGCCATCGCGGGCTGCGGAAGTTTTTCATAGAAGCTGTCGTGCTCCGCCTGCGAGTAGTTGTAGCCGTCGGGCTTGCGGGCGTCCGCGTTCCAACGGCCGAAGTCCGTGCCGAGGCCCTTCTCCTTCATCCACGCCGCCGTCTCTTCGATGTGCGCGTTGGAATCCTCGATTGACGCAAGGTCGAAGCCGTCGAAGTGTACGAAGAACTCCCAGCCCGTCGTGCCGCCGCCGCCGATGCCCGAGACCGAACCCATGTCGGAGTCGCCGCCGACCGCCGCGACGCCCGTGTGCGTCTGCTCCCATTTGCGCTTCAGCGCGGCCGCCTCTTCCATCAGGGGCGCCGCCACGAAGACGTTGCCCGAGAGGCCGAAATTGCCTTCGTAGGAGCTGCAGAGCGTGTAGTTGTAGTTTTTGCGGCCGAGGCGGAGCAGGTAGAGCTTCACGAAGTCTTCGATGTCCTGCTGGAGATAATACTCGGATTTGTGCGCGCCGACCTGCCGCAGGATCTCGTCAAACGCCTTCTCCTTGTAGTCGAGGTCGCGATCCGAGAAGCCCGCCATGACGATCTGCACGTCGACCTTCATCTGCTCGTTTTGCTCCTTGATGTACGGGTCTTCCATGAGCGCCGGAAGGTCGCAGAACTGCTTCTCCGGATGCGTGAAAATCTCGACCATCGCGGTCTTGATGTCGCGCCCGAACATGTTGAACTGCCTGTGCGCGAGATAGCAGATGTCCGCCTCGTAGAACAGGCGGAAGCTCTCCGCGTACGCGTCCCAATCCGGATAGCAGACCGTGTAGGCGCGGACGCAGTCGAGGCCGTCGGCGAAATACGCCGGCGCCGTGCCGCGCACCGGAATCCACTTCGGGCCCGGCCACGGATGCAGGCGGATGGAAATCTTTGTGCAGACGCCCAGTGTGCCCGCCGTGCCCGTCCAGCCGCGGAAAATCGCGCGGGGCGACGGCCCGGGGCCTTCGCCGCAGAACCATTCGCCGTCCGAACCGAGCGTGCCCGTGCGGATGATCTCGCCGTCCGGCAGCACCCATTCGGCGCCGAGCAGGTTTTCGCTCGCGATGCCCATGAAGATCGAGGACGGGCCGAAACCGACCCAGCCGGACGAACCGGCCAGCGTCGAGCTCGAACAGCCGACGCCCGCGATGTTGCAGTTGAGGCCGCGCTTCATCGCCTCGACGGACACCGTGCCGCCGATGGCGAAGGGCTCGCAGGTCGCGATCATGTTTTTCTCGTCGATCTCGACCTGGTCCATGCGGATCATGTCGAGCTGGATCGCGTTGTCGCTGCCGATGTAGCCCATCGCCGCCCAGAACGTGGACGCCGCTTTGAACTCGACCTTGTATTTGTTGCACAGTTTGATGATCTGCTGCACTTCCTCGGTGCTGCCCGGCAGCACGACCGCGAGCGGCTTCGGCGTACGGGTCGCGTACGGGCCGTAGTGCGCCGAAGACTGCGCGGTGATGCAGCGATAGTTTTCCGTCACAGCCGGATCGCAGGAGACGTTGCGCGCCCCCACGATGTCTTCCAGCGCGCGGTAGAAATCTTTGCTCATTGCCATAGTCCTACCTCCTTCCTACAGCGCCTTCGCCACGAGCTCGACGATGTCGACCACGTCCATGAAAGTGCCGTTCTCCGACTCGACGCCGCTCAGATTGATCTCGCACCACGGGCAGGCCGTGACGATCGCTTCCGCGCCCGTCGTCTGCGCCTCCGTGACGCGCTCGCTCGCGATGGCGTCCGAATACTCCGGATTGAAGACGCTGCACCCGCCGCCGGCGCCGCAGCACCAGCTGTTCTCGCGGACGCGCTCCATCTCGATCAGGCGCACGCCCGGGATGGCTTCGAGGATCTCGCGCGGCGCGTCGTAGATGCCGTCCGTGCCCGCATAGCGCGGACGCGCCGGCTGCCACGTATGCACCTGGTTGAGGATCTTCTTCTCCGTCCCGTTCCACGGGATGAACGGCTCGCCGAGGCGGCCGAGGTGGCAGGGATCGTGGTACGTGACCGACAGATCGACGCGCTTCTTGAACTTCAGCTTGCCCTGCTTCACGAGGTCCGCGATGAGCTCGACCGCGTGCACGACTTCGACGTCGATGCCGAGCAGCGCATACTGCCGCTTGATTGCGTGATAGCAATCCGAGCACGGCGTGACGATCTTCTTGATGCCGGCCTTCTTCCAGATCTCCGCATTGGCCTTCGCCTCCGCCTCGAACTCCTTGCGGAAGCCCGTCTGCTTCGCGCGCCCGCCGCAGCACATATCGCCCTTGCCGAGGTAGCCGAGGTCGACGCCGCCCTTCAGCAGCACCTTCACATAGGTCTTCGCCTTCTTCGCGAGGTCCGGGTCATACGCGTACTGGCAGCCCGGGAAAAACGCGTACTCCGCGGTTTCCTTCGCCGACGACAAATCCTTCAGCTTGAGGCCGGCCGCCCATTTCGCGCGGTCCGCCTTCTTCGCATCCGGCAGCATGGACTTCTGCTTTTCGAGCTGCGCCGCCATCGCCTTGAGCTCGACCGGCGCCTTGCCCTTCTCGACCGCGCGCTCCTTCAGCGCGATGTTGTGCGCGAGCGGCTCGAGGTTGAACCGCGTCACCTTGCACGCCACGTCGCACGCGCCGCACGCCTGGCAGTTGAAGATCGCGTCGAGCGCCTGGCCTTCCCAACCGACGTAGCCGTCCTCGATGATGTTCTGCCCGAGCTGGAAGCGCCCGCGCGCGGAATACAGGTTGAAATTGTAGTACCACACGCTCGGGCAGTTGCGCCCAAAGCGGTTGCTCTTGATCTTCTCAAACGGAACGAATTTGCATCCGAGGCAGTTGCTGCACCGGCGCTCCATCGGAAAGAAGTCTTCGAGCTTCTTTTCGTACCCCGTGACCGGGGTCATATCGAATAATGATTTTTTTGCCATTGTCTGCTCCCTCCTTTCCTTACACGGCCAGCTTGCCGGGGTTCATCACATCGTTCGGATCGAAAATCCCCTGCAGCCTCTTCAGCGCCATCAACGACTGGGCGTCCTTGTTGAGCTGGATGCCCGCCCATTTGCCGTACGGCCGCGAGAAATACCCGCCGAGATCCGCCACCGCGACGCTGAGCGCGTCCACGAGGTTTTGGACGCGCGCCGTCGCCGCCGCGCTGTCCGGGTCGTACGGGAACGTGAATTCCATGTGGTAGCTCGACCCGAGGTGCTTCGGCTGGATGTAGACGCCGATGTTCTCCGTCGGGTAGCCGAGGTCTTCGGCGACCTCGCGCGCGGCCCTGAGGAACAGACCCGTCTTTTCGAGCTGCGTCAGGAAGAAGACGCTCTGGTGGGAGCCCTCGTAATCGTCCTTCCAGTAGATTTCGTTTTTGTCCGTGGACGTGACCTTCTCGTAGAGCAGGCGCCCAGGGACGTTCGCGATGCCTTCCTTGAGGTCAAGCCCGAAGCTCTGCGCGATGTCGATGAGGTCCTTGCTGCGCGCTTCGAAGCGCACCTCGGGAATCAGCTCGCGGCCCGCCGCGCCGACCGCGACGATCCACGGCGGCAGCACATCCTTCAGCTCGTCGACATCGTAGTCTTCGGCAAGGAGGCTCGCCAGCTGGAACTTATTCAAGATGAAAATCTCGTCGGGGAAGCGCGTCCACATGGCCTTGTAGACGAAGCCTTCGAGGCTTTCGAGGTCGTCCGCCTCCGCGATGTAGAGCTGGTGGATCAGCGGCTTGACCGCCGCCTTCAGCGACGCCCACGTCACGATGCCCATGCTGCCCTGCGCCTGCGTGACGAGGCGGTAGTAGTCCGTCATCCACGGGCCCATGTACTGCACCTGCCACTGCTGCTTCGCCCACTGGGCCTTCAAATCGCGCGGCCCACCGAGCGCCTCGCCCGTGAACATGCGCGTCCCGTCGCCCCATGTGACTTCCACGCAGCGCAGCGGGTCAAAGAAATTCCACTGAATCATCGGGTTGAGCCGCGGCACGGCCTCGACCACGTCCGTCAGCACCGACTGCCCGGCCTTCGGCCGCAGGCTGCCCGCGATGACCATGTTTTGCTTGGCCAGCTCCGCGTTGAGCTGATCGTACGTGACGCCCGGCTCGACGACGACCATGCGGTGCTGCCGGTTCACGTTGAGGATTTTGTTCATCCCCGAAAGGTCCACGACGACGGCTTCCGGCACGCTCGGCACGCTGTCGCCGCGCAGCTTCACCCCCGTCGAACTCACGGGCACAAGCGGCGTCCCCGTCTTGTTTGCCCATTTCACGAGCTCCTCGACCTTTTCCGCGCTCTTCGGCTTCACGATATACCACGGCTTGAAATGCAAATCAAAGCTGTGGTTTTCCGCATACGCCTCGAGGGCTTTCGGATCGTCGATCACGTTCGCCCTGCCGAGCATAGTCACAAGACTATCCTTCGTTGCCATAAACTACTCCTCCTCTCAAACACCACTCTTAGAGAAAATAAAAGATAAACATCTTTCGTTTACCGAACGCATTCAGTTTATCTGTTCGCGTCTGTAATGTCAATGAAATATTGATGTTTTTTGCAAAAAACCCCCCTCTGCGGGATCGGGAGTGTCCGCGGCACATGGACGGGCCTGCTTATCGCTGCTTCCTTCCGGACCTGACGAGGTTCACAGGTGCCCATTGCGCGGGGCCCGACCCCGCAGAAGGGGTCTTTTGCCGAACGGCCGTCCGCCGTCCTATTCCGTGAGCCGCACCCGATGGTACGATTTCTTGCCTTTGCGAATCAGGATCTGCCCGCCCGCAAAATCCGCCTCTTTCAATAACATCTTTGCGTCGGTCACTTTCACATCGTCGATCGTCAGTCCCCCTTGGGAGATGGCGCGGAAGCCTTCGCCGTTGCTCGCGACGAGGCCGATCTCGCGGATCAGGTTCACGATGCCGATGCCGCCTTCTTCGCGCACGCGCGCCGCGGGGATGTCCGTCGTCGGGATGTTTTCGGAATCGGCCGCGCCGGCCGCGCCGCCGCCGAACAGCGCGCGGGCCGCCTCCTGCGCCTTGGCCGCCTCTTCCTCGCCGTGCACGAGCTTCGTCACCTCGTAGGCGAGCACTTCCTTCGCGTGGTTGATGCCCGCGTCCTTCCGCGCCGCGAGTTCGTTCACCTCGTCCATCGGCAGGAAGGTCAGGAGCGACAGGCAGTTTTTCACGTCCGCGTCCTCGACGTTGCGCCAGTATTGGTAGAAGTCGTACGGGCTCGTCTTCTCGGGGTCGAGCCAGAGCGCGCCCGCCTGTGTCTTGCCCATCTTCTTGCCCTCGCTCGTCGTGAGCAGCGCAAAGGTCATGCCGTACGCCTGCGCGCCCTCTTCACGGCGAATCAAATCGACGCCGCCGAGGATGTTGCTCCACTGGTCGTCGCCGCCGAACTGCATCGTGCAGCCGTAGCGCCGGTAGAGCTCGAGGAAATCGTAGGACTGCATGAGCATATAGTTGAGCTCCAAAAACGACAGGCCCTTCTCCATGCGCGCGCGGTAACACTCGGCGCGAAGCATGTTATTCACGGAAAAATGGCGGCCTATGTCACGGATGAAATCGACGTAGTTCAGGTCGAGCAGCCAGTCCGCGTTGTTGGCGAGGATGGCCTTGCCGGGCGGGCCCGCCTTGCCGGGGGCCTCGGGGCCGGGCGCGAAGTCGATGAAGCGCTCGAACAGCTTCACGAATTTGCGGCCGTTTTCGGCGATCTGCTCGCGCGTCATGAGCTGGCGCATGTCGGTGCGGCCGGACGGGTCGCCGACCATCGTCGTGCCGCCGCCGACGAGCACGATGGGCCGGTGGCCGTAGCGCTGCATCCACATCATGACGATGCCTTGGATGAAATGGCCGACGTGCAGGCTGTCCGCGGTCGGGTCGAAGCCGATGTAGAAGGCCACGCTCTCCGTGCCGAGCTTGCGCCGCACCTCGTCCGTGTCCGTGGACTGCCGGATGAAGCCGCGCTCCGCGAGTACGTCGTATACGTTGTCGTGTTTTGTGTTTGTATTTGCGTTTGCCATGATTCCTCGTAGGGGCGGCATCCTGCCGCCCGCTCTATTTCAAACTGTACAACCGGTCTCCCGCGTCGCCGAGGCCCGGCACGATGTACGCATACTCGTTGAGGTGGCTGTCCTTCGCCGCGATGTAGATGTTCACGTCCGGATGCGCCTTCGTCAGCACCTCGATGCCCTCGGGGGCCGCGATGAGGCAGGCGAAGCTGATGCGCTTGCCGCCGCGCTGCTTGATGAAATCGACCGCCGCGGCCGCGCTGCCGCCCGTCGCGAGCATCGGGTCAAGCACGATGACCTGCCGGTTTTCGATGTCCTCGGGGAGCTTGCAATAATACTCGACCGGCTGGTGCGTGTCGTGGTCGCGGTACAGGCCGATGAACCCGACCCGCGCCGCCGGCACGAGGTCGAGGAACCCGTCGACCATGCCGAGCCCCGCGCGCAGGATCGGCACGATGCAGATGCTCGGCTCCTTCAGCATTTTCACCGTCGTCTTCGCGAGCGGCGTCTCGATCTCGACGTCCTGCAGCGGCAGGTCGCGCATGACCTCGTAGCCCATGAGCAGCGAGATCTCCTTCACGAGCTGCCGGAAATCCTTCACGCCCGTGTCCTTGTCGCGCAGCAGCGCCGTCTTGTGCTGAATCAGCGGATGGTCGAAAACGTAGACATTGTTCATGACCTCTTGCTCCTCTCTTCTGCAAACACCATAGCTTTCTTGTTGCCCGTCTAAAGCATCTCGTCCAACTCGGCCACGCGCCGGTCATGCCGGCCGCCGGCCCATTCCGTGCCCAGCCACACGTCGATGTAGCGCAGCGCGTCCTCGGGCGCCGTGAAACGGCCGCCGAGGGCGATCATGTTCGCGTGGTTGTGCTCGGCCGCGAGCCGCGCGTATTCCTCGCCCGTGACGAGCGCACAGCGGATGCCCTTCACCTTGTTCGCGGCCATCGACATACCGATGCCGGAGCCGCAACAGACGACGCCGCGCTCCGCTTCGCCGCCCGCGACCGCCTCCGCGCATTTTCGCCCGAAGAACGGATAGTCCACCGATGCCTCGCTGTCCGTGCCGAGGTCGAGCACCTCGTGCCCCTGTGCCGCCAGCGCCTCTTTGATTTCCTCTTTCAGGGTGAACCCGCCGTGGTCCGCCGCAACCGCAATTTTCATAGAGCTATTGTATCATACCTGCTCACACCTGAACGATGTTGTGGCCCGCCGCGCGCATCATGCGGTTCATGACCGCGAAGCCGAGGCCGCCCGCCGCGCCGTCCGCCGCCGCGAGCGCGCCCGCGAGGATGAGGTCGGCGCCGGACGCGTCGAGCGCGCGCAGCCTCGCGTAAAACTCGTGCGCTGCCGTGACATAGTCGCTTTCTTCAAATAACAATACGCCCACGCGCCTGCCGATGCCTTCGTTGAGGCTTTTGAGGCGCGCGATTTCGGATTCGACCTTCGCGCGCGGCCCCTCGATGACGACCATCTCCGCCTCCGGCGCGTAGTGCCGATACTTCATCCCCGGCGACTTCGGCGCGCCGTCATCATCGGGCTTTGCATTCTCCGCATCCCCCAGCACGCACGCAATCTCATACGCCGTCACAAACCCCGGCCGCAGCACCTGCGGCGGCGTCACCGTCATGTCCACGACCGTGGACTCGATGCCGATGCGGCAATCCGGCCCCGCAAGGATCGCGTCCACCCCGCTTTGGCCGGGCTTGCCCTTCCCGCCGTAGGGGCCGGGCTTGCCCGGCCCGCCGACGCCGAAATCCGCCAACACATGCTCCGCCGTCGTCGGGCTCGGCCGCCCCGAAGGGTTTGCCGACGGCGCCGCGACGGGCGTGCCCGCCGCGCGAATCAGCGCCCGCGCGATCTCGCTGTCCGGCAGGCGCACGCCGACCGAGGGCAGGCCGCCCGTCGTCACGTCCGGCACCTCGGCCCGCTTCTCCACGATCATCGTCAAGGGTCCGGGCCAAAACGCGTCCGCAAGCCGCACCACGTCCGGCGCTACGCGCGGCGTCAGCAGTCCGAGGTCGCTCGCCCGCGCGATGTGGACGATGCTCGGATTGTCCGCCGGCCGCCCTTTCGCCGCGTAGACCCGCCGCACCGCGTCCGCGTTGAACGCGTCCGCGCCCAGCCCGTACACCGTCTCCGTCGGAAACGCCACGATGCCGCCCGTGCGAAGAATCCCCGCCGCCTCGCGGATGCCTTCTTCCGTATCCTCAAGAATCCTTGTTTTGATGGTTTTCCCCTATCGCGCCCGCCTACGCATCCGCCTTCATCTGCTCGGCCTTGTCGTTTGTGATCAGGCCGTCGATGACCTCGTCCATGTCGCCGTCGAGGAACGCCGGCAGCTTGTACAGCGTCAGCCCGATGCGGTGGTCGCTCACGCGCCCCTGCGGGAAATTGTACGTGCGGATGCGCTCGCTGCGGTCGCCCGAGCCCACCATCGACCGCCGCGTGTCCGACAGCTCCTTCTGCTGCTCCTGCAAGGCGAGGTCGTACAGCCGCGCGCGCAGCACCTTGAACGCCTTGTCCTTGTTTTTGATCTGGGACTTCTCGTCCTGGCACGACACCACGATGCCCGTCGGCACATGCGTCAGCCGCACCGCCGAATCCGTCGTGTTCACCGACTGCCCGCCGTTGCCCGACGAACGGAACACGTCCACGCGCACGTCGCCGGGATCGATTTCGACTTCCACGTCCTCGACCTCCGGCAGCACCGCCACCGTCGCCGCCGACGTGTGGATGCGCCCCGACGCCTCCGTCTCCGGCACCCGCTGCACGCGGTGCACCCCGCTCTCGTATTTGAGCCGCGAATACGCCCCGCGCCCGCGGATCAGCATCACCGCTTCCTTCACGCCGCCGAGCTCCGTCGCGTTCATGTCGATCATCTCCGTCTTCCACCCGCGCCGCTCCGCGTACCGCATATACATCCGCAAAAGGTCGCCGCCGAACAACGACGCCTCCTCGCCGCCCGTCCCCGCGCGGATTTCGAGGATGACGTTCTTGTCGTCGTTCGGGTCCTTCGGCAACAGCAACTGCTTCAACGCCTCTTCGCCGGTCTCGACCTTCGCCTTCAGCTCGGACAGCTCCTCCTTGAACATCTCGCGCTCGTCCTCGTCGAGCCCGCCCGCGCCGAGCGCCTCCTCCGTGTCCGCAAGCGCCTGCTTGTTCGCGCGGTACGCGCCGTACTCCTTCACGACAGGCTCAAGTTCGCCCATCTCCTTCACGATGCGCTGCCATTCGGGCTGATTCGCAATCACGGCAGGGTCTGAAGCCTGCCGTGAAAGGTCGTCATATTTTTCAATAATGAAGTCCAGCTTGTCGAACAATGCCGTCTACAGATTGTATTTGTTCTTGAATTTCTCGACGCGGCCGCCGCGGTTGATGAACTTCTGCTGCCCCGTGAAGAACGGATGGCACGCCGAGCAGACGTCGAGCCGGATCTCGTCTTCCGTCGACTGCGTCTCCCACGAATTTCCGCAAGCGCAAGTCACCTTCGCCTGCTTGTACTCCGGATGGATTCCTTCTTTCATATCCTCTGCACTTCCTTCCTGTTGATCTGCCGCGCACGGTCCTATTCGTACGCTTATCACGCCGCCCAAACAGACAGCCGTTATATTATATGCAATAATGTAGCGCCATGCAAGTGTTATTATTTTACAAATTACGAGTCGAACCGAGCCTTCACCATCTTGGCCTCGGTAGTTCGGGAGCGGGCGGTACACCGTGACGTCGGCGGTCGTTTTGATTCCCGTCGCAGAGGAGCAACGTGGACAAAAATCCGCTATTTGTGTGAAAATCACCCTTGATTTTCGCGCGAATGGACAAATATTCGTTATTTGTGTGGAAATAACGGG
>JAISTF010000106.1 GCA_031272745.1 Eubacteriales Family XIII. Incertae Sedis bacterium | reverse complement strand
GACCCCCGCGTCAACAGGTATTTTCTGGAATATTTGATATGGTATACTTCTCTCATGCAAATCTATACGGACACAAAATCGATTCCGGAACTCCCGCGCACATCCGTCGCGCTCGGCTTTTTCGACGGGCTGCACCTCGGGCATCGTGCGCTCATCGCCCGCTGTGTGGACGGCGCGGCACGGCACGGCAGGCAAAGCGCGGTGTTCACGTTTCGGGAACACCCGCGAAACGTGCTGTCCGGCAAACGGCTTGTGTCGCGGCTGCTCTCGCCGGATGACAAACGCCTGCTGCTCGCGGAGCTCGGCGTCGCCTATCTGTTTGAGCTCGACTTCGCGGCCGGATTCCACACCATGCCGCCGGAGTCGTTTGCGCGGGATCTGCTTGTGGAAAAATTCCACGCCTCTTCCGTCCTGTGCGGATTCAATTTCCGTTTCGGCGCGGGCGCGTCGGGGGATGCCGACACATTGATCGGGCTCGGGGAGACCTATGGCTTCAAAACCTTTGTCCTCGATCCCGTCCGCATCCGCACGGAAGTCGACGAAGCGACGGCGCTGACGGTCAGCAGCACCTTGATCCGCGAAAAAATCCGCAGCGGCGACACCCAAGCGGCGGCGGCCATGCTCGGCCGGCCGTACCGGCTTTCCGGCGCGATCGCCCCCGGAAAAAAACTCGGCCATACGCTCGGCTTCCCCACGGCAAACTTCCCCTTGGATCCCGCCATGACCCCGCCCGCCCCCGGCGTCTACGTCACGCGGACCGCCATCGCGGGCGCGGGCGGCTCCGCCCATGCTTCCGTGACAAACGTCGGCTACAACCCGACGACGGACGCGCCGCACGCGGTCATGGTGGAAACCCATCTGCTCGACTGGAGCGGCGACCTCTACGGGCAATCGCTGTGCGTGGAATTTCACAAAATGCTCCGGCCCGAGATCAAATTTGACAATCTCGAGTCGCTGAAGACCGCCATCGCCGAAAACGCGGCGGAAGCGCGCCGTTATTGGTATTTGCGATCCTGAATCAGCTGAAACGCCAGGGATACCACGACGGTTCCCAGAAGCAGCCACGGGAAAAATCCGAAGGAAAACCGCGACGCCAACGCGCCGACGGCGACGGCGCTGATGGCGCTGCCAAGGTTGGACGCGGCCATTTGCAGGCCGATGACGCCTTGTGCGTTTTCCCGCCCCGTGATCGCGGGCACCTCATGAATGATCAGCGGATAGATCGGTCCGGTCGCCATTCCGAACACAATCAGGAATGCCGGCAGCAGGCCGTCCGGAACGAAGAGCAGCCAGACCGCGCACGCTACGATGAGGATTGACATGGCGCGTTTGTAATGCCGGCCGCGCACCTTCAGCGTCATGAAACCGCTGAGCATCCGCCCGGCCATTTGTGCCCCGTAGAAAAACGTCATCATGCCGGCCGCAGCCGCCTCGCCGAATTCCCGCTCCGTCGTCAGGTAGCTCGTGAACCAGAAAAAGAAGGACACTTCGAAGAACGCATAGAGGAACATGTTCAGCGGAATCAGGGTGCCGCCCGGCACGCGCAGCAGTTCGCCGATCGATTTCCTCGGGGCTTGCGCATCGCTTTCGCCTTCCGCCGCATTCCCGTCCGGCACGCCGGTATCCAGCGCCTTCCAAAGCGGCCGGCTCAGCACCACCGCCACAAAAATCGCTGCGACAATCACGCCCGACGCGCGATACCCGCTCTGCCAGCCGCCGCGCAAGATGAACCAGGACAACAGCGCCGGCGCGAGCGTGCAGCCGAGCGCAAAACAGCAGTGCAGCCAGTTCATCGCGGACGTCGAATAATTCTTCGCCGTCGTCCCGTTGACCGCGGATTGCAGCAGCCCCATCCCGAAGCCGAGCAGCAAGCCAAGCACGACCAGCGCCGCGTAGGACCGCGTCGCCGAATAGCTCCACACCGCCGCCGCCATGAACAGCATCGCGAGCCAGCACGTCCGGTGTTCGCGAAAGCGTTCCATCCAGGACTTCGCGGAAGTCGCGCCGAGCACCGCACCCGCATAGAACAGCAGGATGATCGGTGTTTGCAGGGAAATCGCGACGTCGAGATCGGCGCTGATCGCGGGCCACGCGCTGCCGAGCAGGGAATTGCAAATGCCGGTCCCGACGAAAATCAGATAGAGCATGACGAGCAAAAACAGCTTGTCCTTCTTCATCCCCGCACCACTTTCTCCGGCCGGATCGCGCCGCTTTCCACGCGTCCCACGCCCAAAAATCCATCCGGCCCGTAGACGCGGACCTTGCCGCCGGTGCCTTCCGGTTCCGCATCCTGTTCCGCCGCCGCCGGCAATCCGTTGCAAAACCGCCGTGCTTCCGCGTCATCCAGCTCCGCCCGCGCCATCCATCCGAGCGCCGCGTCGACGGGCAGCAACGACGGCAGCGCACCGCCCTCCACGACCGTGTCCGCCGCGCAGTCCGCAAGCGCAAAGCCGTCGCTCCTCGTCCGCACGAGTCCGCTCATCGCGGCGCCGCATCCCAAAAGCCGCCCCGCATCCGCGCAGACCGTCCGCACATAGACGCCTTTGCCGCATTCGATGTCAAACACCGCCTCGCCCGCATTCCGGTCATAGTGATTTACAATAATGTTATTTATGAAAATACGCCGCGCTTTCACGGCCCCGTCCTCCGGCACCTCGCCGCGCCGTGCAAGCTCATAGAGTTTCCGGCCGCCGACCTTCACGGCGGAGTACATCGGCGGCGTCTGAAGGCTTTCGCCCCGAAACGATGCCAGCGCCGCGCGTACGGATTCCCCGTCCGGTAGCGGCCCGTCCCACGCGCGAATCGTCTCGCCCCACACATCCTGCGTGTCGGTCTCCAACCCGAGCTTCATCGTACACCGGTAGGCTTTCGCGGCCGGATCGCCCGGGCGGCCCGCGTATTCGATGAGCCGCGTCGCGCGCCCGATGTACAGCACGAGCACGCCCGTGGCCATCGGGTCGAGCGTGCCGGAATGCCCGATGCGCTTTTCGCCGAGCGCCTTCCGCATCCGGAAGACCGCATCGTGCGATGTCATCCCTTGCGGCTTGTCAATGGGAAGGATGCCGTCCAACAGGCCGTCAGCCCGCCACCGCGAGCGCTTCCGTCAGTTTTTCTTTGATCTGCCGTGCCACATCCGCCATCGGCAGCGCGACCGTGAAGCCCGCCGCGCGCACATGCCCGCCGCCGTCAAACTGCGCCGCCACTTCCGCCACATTGACAAGCTCCTTCGAACGCATCGACGCCTTCACGCGGCCGTCCCCGAGCTCACGCAAAAATACGGAGACCTCCACGCCGATGATGCTGCGCAGCTTCTCGCTCATGCCGTCCGTTTCGTCTTCGCCCGCGCCGAGCGCCGCGAGCGCATCCGCACCGATGCCCGCGATGGCGCCGCGCCCTTCCGCAAAAAGCTCGAACGTGTCCAGCATCGCGCGCTCGACCAGCAGCTTCTCCGCCTTGACGTTCTGATAGATTTCCTGATACGCCGTCCCGACGTCCGCCCCCGCTTCGAGCAGCGTCGCCGCGATGCGGTGCGTCTCCGGCGTGGTGGCCGAATATTGAAACCGCCCCGTGTCCGTCACGATGCCCACATACAGCGCCGTCGCAATCTCGTCTGTCAGCGGAAGCCCCGCCTGCGTCAGCAGACGGAACACGATTTCCGCGGTCGCCGCCGCACCCGTCTCGACAAAATTCCAGTCTGCCTCCGCGCGCGCCGTCACATGATGATCGACGCATGCCGTCTCGGCCGCTCCGTCCAAAATCGCCTCGCGCGTCTCGCATTCGATGCGATCCCTGCTCGAAAAATCCAGGAGCAGCCCCAGGTACGGCCCTTCGGTTTTTTCCATAATCTCTTTCGCCTGCGCCGCCTGCCATACCGCGCCATACTGAATGAAGGCGATGGTGCGCGGCACTTCTTCCGACACGACGACGAACGCTTCCTTGCCGACTTCCTTGAGCGCGAGCGCGAGCGCCACCGCCGACCCCAGCGTGTCGCCGTCCATATGTACATGCGTGAAAATCGCAAACCGCTCATAAGCATCCAGCAGATCGGCGATGTCGGAAGCCGTCGCGACGCGTCCCGCGGGCGCGTCGTCCTTCGGGATGTCCAAGCCGGAGAGAATCGCGTCGATGTGCTGTCCGTATTTTTCCGCGTGATCCGGCAGGAAGCGCAGATCCGGCGCGTGCCGAAGCCCCAGGCGCCCGTTGATCTCGCTGCGGATGAATCCCTTCGCCTTCTCAAACGCCGCGATGACCGCGTCCTCGTCCTCCGTCAACGTCGTGAAGTACACGGTCGCAAAACTCCCGTCGTCCGCGGCCTTGACGTAGGAAATCGTAATCATCCCCTCAAAACCCGGGCCCTTCAATTCTCGCAACAGGAGCTCTCCGAGTATGCGACGAATCTCCTCGCCGAGCCGCTCCCCTCTGTGCAGTTTCTTTGCCATGCTCCGTTCCTGACTGTTCCGTTATTCCCGTTCTATCTCTTCCATGCGGAAGGCCTCGACCTCATCGCCGACCTTGATGTCGTTGTAGTTTTCGATGCCGATGCCGCACTCGTAGCCCTGCGCCACCTCGCGCACGTCGTCCTTGAACCGCCGCAGCGAAGAAATCCTGCCCTCGTGAATGACCACGCCGTCGCGCACGAGCCGGATCTCCGTATTGCGCAGGATCTTCCCGTCCACGACGTACGAGCCCGCGATCGTGTTGCCGTTCGGCAGGCGGAACGTCTCGCGCACCTCGGCCTTGCCGAGCACGACCTCGCGGAACTCCGGATCGAGCATGCCCTTCAGCGCCGCCTCGACGTCCCCGATGACGTCGTAGATGACGCGGTACAGCCGGATCTCCACATTCTCGCGCTCCGCGAGCGACGTGACGTTTGCCGGCGGTCGCACGTTGAAGCCGATGATGATCGCGCCCGACGTGCTCGCGAGCATGACGTCCGACTCGGTCACGGTGCCCGCGCCGCGGTGGATGATGCTGACCTTGACGCCCGGCGCCTCGATTTTCTCGAGCGACGAGGCGATCGCGCCGACCGAGCCCATGACGTCCGCCTTCACGATGACGCGCAGCTCCTTGATCTCGCCCTCTTTGAGTTTGCGGACCCGGTGCTCTAGGCTCGG
>JAISTF010000015.1 GCA_031272745.1 Eubacteriales Family XIII. Incertae Sedis bacterium | reverse complement strand
GCCACGCGCCCGCACACGGGGCACAGGCTCTGCACCCGCGTCCCGCAGATCTCGCTGCGCACCGCGCCGCCCCGATTCATCGCATCACAGCATCTGCTCACGCTTCCGTCCTCCAAAACGCATCCGTCCTCATTCGCGCACAACGCCTCCCTTCATTATATCGCTTCTCCCGGGTTTCGGGGGCTGCCCCGCCCGGTCCCGGCGCTTTCCTCCGCCGCGCCGGCCGGCGCAGGCCCCCCGCCTGCGTTCCGATGCGCCCTGCCCGAACGCGGAAGTCTTGGAATTGTCATGGTTTCATCTTGGTTTTGCCATGACGTTTCGGGCGCGAAGCTGTAGAATAGTACCGTGGACTGCCGCGTCTTTGCTCCCGGCGTCCGCGCCCTGCAATTCTTCTTTTTTCGCGGTGTTATGGGAGGTGAATCATGATTTCCATACCGAAAAAACTGTGGCCTACAACGGCTGTGATCTATGTCGTCATCCTGGCGATCCAGATCATGCAGACCGTGCCGGCATTCTTCGCGTACGACTTGACCTCGTACCTCGGCGTGCCGACGAGCGGCTTCATGAGCGGGCTCTTCGGCTTCATCGTGTACATCACGGCCGCGGCCGGGTCGATCACGGGCGGCTTCCTCGAGCGGCGCTTCGGCGCCAAGGGGCTGTTCTATTTCGTGCTCGGCTTCTTCACGCTTTCCGGCGCGCTCCACCTGCTCGCGGGCACGAGCTTCGGCCTGTTCATGACGGCGCGCGCCCTCTACGGCATCGCGTTCGGCCTCTACGTGCCGTTCCTCGGCTCGGCGGTCGAGGGCTGGTACCGCGACGAGCAGCGCGTGATCCCGAACACGCTCAACTCCTTCGTCATCTACCTCGGCGCCGTGCTCGCGTGCGTCATCACGATCCCCGTGACGACGCTTCTCGGCGGCAGCATTGAGGGGATCTTCGCGATCTGGAGCATCGTCCCGGCCGTCGTCCTGTTCTTCTGGCACACGCTCTTCGTGAAAGTCAGCAAGGCGGAGGCAAAGGAGCGCGGGCTCACGGTCAACGAGGGCGAGACGGTCGAGAAGGGGCTCTACCGCAACCTGTTCAAGCGGCGCAACATCCTGCTCGTCAACTTCGTCTGGATCCTCGACTATTTCGTCTTCGCGTACCTGCTCTATTTCATGGTCACGTACCTGACCGGCCTCTTCGAGGTGAGCGAGGCGCTCGTCGGCGTCCTGACGGGCGCGGCGTTCTTTGCGGTCGGCATTCCGGCCACGCTCGTCAGCGGTGTCATCATGAACAAGCTCGGCCGCAACAACGGCGTCGTGCAGATCGCGCAGTTCATCACGGGCGCGGGCTTCCTGCTCGCGGCCTTCGGCACGGGCTCGCTCGTGGCTGTCGTACTCGGCATCATGCTCTACGGGCTCGGAAACAGCCTGTGGATGCCGCAGATGTACCAGATACCGACCGAGCTCGAGGACATGAACCCGTCGCGCGTCGCGGCCGCGTTCTCGATCGGCGGCGTCGCCGGTTTCATCTTTGCGGCGCTCGGCCCGATCGTCGGCGGCGCGATCACGGATGCGTTTGCCGCTTCTGGCGGCGCGGTGGAGGGCGCGTTCAACGCGGATCTCGCCGGCTACCTCTACGGCATCAAGATGACCTTCATCGTTTGCGGCGCGCTGAAATTCATCGCCTTCGTCGTCAGCCTGTTCATCAAGGAGACGGGTCCGAAGGCCAAGTGGAGACAGAGCGCGGCATAAAGGCGGGATCCCCTTACACCGGGTTGTTCCGGATGTCCTCGATCAGTTCGTCGAAGTCCGAGCCGAGGAAGTACTTGGCCGGCGGCTCGGTCTTCCCGCCCGCAGCGACGACATCGAGGCCCGCCTTGACCTTGTCCGGCGTGGCCGGCAGCTCGTAGACGCGCACGCCGACAGCGTCATAGATCGCGTTGATGACCGCCATGTGGCCGCTCGACTGGAACGCCTCCGAGGCGCCCGACGAACCGAAGGGGTTCTGCGGGCGCGGGTTGACCACGTACTCGACCTCGAGGTCGTACGGGATGTCCTGCGCCGTAGGGATGCCCGCGCCGAGCGGGTTGCTGTGCTTCTTCACGTCGTCGTAGTTCTCGGTCAGCGCAAATCCGATCGTGTGCGACATGCCGCCGAACACCTGGCCGTTGACGGCCTCGATGTTGCCGACGACGCCGACGTCCGCGACGCTCTTCATCGAGAGCACCTGCGTCTTGCCCGTCTCCGTGTCGACCGCGACCTCCGCGAGGAACATCGCATACGTGAAGTCCGGCGTCGGGTTGCCGACGCCCGTGTTCGGGTCGAGGTCCGCGAGCGTGCCGAACTCCTCGTTCAGGAACTGGTTCTCGTACTTCGTCGGGATGCCCTCGGCGACCATCTCGTCATACGTCCGGAGCGTCCCGTCGGGCTTCTTCATCGCCGCGAAGAGCTTCTCGGCGGCGGCCTTCGACGAGATGCCGTTCATGAAGTGGCTGCGGCTCGAAGCCGTCGCACCGTGGTCCGGGCAGAACTTGCTGTCGTTCTGGATCAGCTTCACGTCGTCCTTGTCGATGACGCGCGTGTCGCCGAACGTCGTGCGCAGCGCCTCGAGCGTGACCATGAGCGATCCGATGTCGCCGCCCTGCCCCTGGTCCTGCCACGTGTCGTATTTGACGAAGGTGTCGTCGGGCGCGAGCTCGATCGCGACCGTACACTGGTCGGCCGTGCCCTCCGTGACGTTGTAGCCGCCCCAGACGAGGCCGACGCCGTATTTGACCTTGCCGTCGGACGCCGCGTTGCGCGCGGCCGTGTCGGCGACCGCCTTATCGTAGATCGGCTTCATCGTCTGCATGATCTGCTCTTCGGGGTAGTGCGGGAACTGGTAGCCGTTGATGTTGTAGTCGCCCTCGCGGCAGATGTTCCTCCAGCGGATCTCCCAGCGGTCGAGCCCCGTCTCCTCGGCCATCATGTCCATGAGCGCTTCGGAGCAGGTGTAGGCCTGCGGCGAGCCGTAGCCGCGGTAGGCCGTGCCATAGCTGTGGTTGGTCGACGCGACGCGCGAGACGCCGCGGCAGTTCGGGACATTGTACGGGAAGAACATGAAGCGCGCGACGCGCGTCGTGAGGTCGTCGCCGAGCTCGTCGTAGCAGCCGTGGTCGATCCCGTTGTCCCACTCGGCCGCGATGATC
This sequence comes from Eubacteriales Family XIII. Incertae Sedis bacterium, assembly GCA_031272745.1. GTDB lineage: Bacteria > Bacillota > Clostridia > Peptostreptococcales > Anaerovoracaceae > WRFF01. Next base: position 4,159 of record JAISTF010000015.1, on the reverse strand, counting down.
TTGCCGTCCGCGTCGCACGCGAGGCGCCCGTTGGTGTACGACGGCGCGCGCTTGCCCGAGAACGCCTGGAACTCGGCCCAGGTCATCGACAGCGCCACGGGCGTGTCGTCGCACGCTATGCACGCGATCGCCGCAAGGCTGTACGTCGCGCCCGCGATACCCCAGCCGAACGTGCCGCCCGTCGGGTTCTCGACAACGCGCACCTTGTCTTCGGGCACGCCCGTCGCCTCGGCGATGTCGCCGATATTCGCGTAGATCGCCATGGCTTTGCAGTGCACCGTGAGCAGGCCGTCCTCGTCCCAGTACGCCTGAACAGTGTCGCCCTCGATGGGCATGTGGGGCTCACGCGAGGAGTAGAAGCTGCCCGAGACGACGTGGGGGGCATTCTCCATCAAACCATTTATGTCCTCTTCGCCCTTAATCGTCGGCTGTATGCTCCATACGTTCGGGTGCTCGTCGTGGACGCGCACCGCGTCCGGCAGCGCCGCCTCGAGGTAGTTCAGCATGGCCGGCAGCTCCTCGTACTCGAGCTCCACCTTGGCCGCCGCCTCGCGCGCGTGCGTCTTCGTGTCCGCCGCGACGAGCGCGATGACGTCGCCGTAGTTGAATATCTTCTCCTCGGCGAGCAGGATGTGCGTCTGCTTGACCGCGCCCTCGTCCGTGCGCGGCAGGAACTGGAACATGTTCAGGCGGTTGGAGCCCTTCACGTCCTTGGCGGTGATGACCTTGTAGACGCCGGGCATCTTCTCGGCCTCGCCTGTTTTGATGGCTTTGATCCGGGCGTGGTGCGTCAGCTTCGGCTGCACCATGACGACGTGCAGCGCGCCGTCGGGCATCTTCAGCTCGATGTCGTCGCCGTAGTCCGTCAGGCCCGTGACCTTGCCGAGCGCCGCCGGGCGCACGACCGCCTTGCCGTAGTAGTTCTTGTCCTCGGGCATCTTGACCGTGATGTCGTCGATGGTCTTCTCGCCGCGCAGCACGGCGGCCGCGTCAAGCACGGCGTCGATGATCTGGCGATAGCCCGTGCAGCGGCAGATGTTGCGGTGTTTCGTGAGCCACGCGCGGATGTCGTCCGGAGTGGGCGAGGCGTTCTCTTTCAAGAGCTGATAAGTGGACACGATCATGCCCGGGATGCAGAAGCCGCACTGCACGGCGCCGCGATTCATGAACGCGATCTGCAGCGGGTGCAGGTGCTGCGGCGAGCCGATGCCCTCGATGGTCGTGATTTCGCTGTACTCATCGACGGCCGTGATCTTGCGCGTGCACGAGCGGATCACCTTCCCGTCTAAGATCACCGAGCACGATCCGCAGACTCCCGTGCCGCAGCCGACCTTGACGCCCGTGAGTCCGATCCGCCGCAGCACCGCCGCGAGCGTGTCCTTCTCCGGGTCGCAGACAAACATCCTGTCGACGCCGTTGATGTTGAGTGTCATCTTCTTGAGTTTCATGTTGACCTCCTGCCGGTCCGCCGCGCCGCTCATTCATCCGGCGCGTCCATAGAAATTAGATGTGGATAGAAAAAGTTGTTTCGATAACTTCAGCCTCTTATCAGTAAAAATACCACGCGCCGCCGCCCCCTGTCAACGGCTAAGCAAATAGACTGAATTTTGAGATTTTGCCCCGCCCGGCACGCCTGTACGCGAATCAAGTCAGTTGCGTGAGAGCTCCATCAAGAGGTTGAACTCGTCCGGCGTGTCAGCGTCGTAGAGCACGCCCTCGTCGGATACCTCGACGCGCGCGGTGCGCGCCTCGTATTTTTCGAGCGCCGCCTTGAGCCCGCCCGGTTCTTCCGTGCCGACGATCTCCGGGATCAGCCCCGCGCCGACGAGTATCGGGTGCCCTTCCCTTCCTTTATATACGGGTTTCACTATGTCCGCTCCGCAGGCCATGAGCGCCCGCACCGTGTCCGCCGTGAAGAGCGGCACGTCCACGGGCGTGAAGAACGCGCGCGCGCACCTGCCCGCGATGTACGACAGCCCTATCCGCGCCGAGTCGAACATCGTCGTACTATCGTACCGCTCGTTCCGCACGAACAGAAGCTCCGGACAGCCCGCCGCGCCGCTTGTCGCGCCCGCGTCGCTTGCCGCGCCCGCGCCGTCCGCCGCAAACTCCTGCAGATGCGCCTCGAGCTCCGCCGCGCGGTGTCCCGTCACGACGACTATCGGCCCTACGCCCGCGCCGAGAAAAGCCCCGACGACGCGCCGCGCGATGCTCACCCCGCCGATCTCCATGAGCGGCTTGTAGTCTCCCATCCGCGAGGAAAGCCCCGCCGCGACGATCACTGCTCCCGTGTTTCCTGCCATACGTATAGTATATTACAGACAGGTGCGCCACGCTAATAGTACCTACCGATCCTATCGTGAAAATATATATTGTTTACTATATTCTTATTTTTATTTACTATTGATGCTTTTTGTGTTACACTGACGTATGAAGGAGGATGCGAATGCAGTTGTTTGATCGTGAAGGGATTTTGAAACGGCTTCGGATGTTGGATGATGATCTATTATCCATTGTAAGCGACGGAGACCGTGCCGAAATTACGATTGTAGGCGGGAGTGCGCTTATTCTGTTGGGTATTACGCCGGATACAAGAGTAACTACTGATGTGGATGTGATGGAGACAGCCATTCAAGCCGAACGCCTATTGTCAAAATACGATATGAATGATGAGGTTGAGACATTCGCATATAGGCTTCCTGAGCACTGGAGAAATCGCCGTCAAAAGATCCCGTTTGACGGAGCGGCGATAGATGTCTATACACCATCAAACGAAGATCTTGCCATACTAAAGCTCTATGCATATAGGGACATCGATATTATGGATCTTCACGATATGGTGAGAAGCAACAGTCTGGATTTCGAGGTATTACAGTCCATTATCAATGATGATGCAGAGTTGAGAATCAATTTCAATAGCGAGGATGAATGGCAGGTATTTCTTGAACACTTCAAGGAGCTGCTTGCGTTCGGCAGATCACAGGGAGCAAGTGAATAAATGAGGCGACCTACGATGAAGGGATGGCTCACCAGAGAACTAAAATACCTTTCGGGTGAAAATACCATCAATCTACGCAGACTCGCCTATCTTGTCCAGACAACCCGTCCGAGGCTGCGGGAGCGACTTGTTTTATACTCGATCATTTCGGGTAGTGTTTTCCGGTTGAAAGGGTACATTTTTCATGAAGCGTTGTTGAAAGAAATAGACTCTGTTCGTGCTCTTGTTGGCATATCCGATTTGACAGGAAAAGAGATCAGGATTTCCTCGAAGTTGCCTCAAAGGTATAGGAAGGCGATAAGTTCGTATATATCGGCGTATAACACGCCCGAGACCGTCCGCGACTCCAAAATTCTCAGATGGAAGAAGACCGTCAAGCTTCAAAAGGAAAAAGGCCTGTCAAACTCGGAGATATACCGCGCGCTTTCTTTGGATGCAGGAAACATAAACGCGTATCTAAAGCACGGGGATGTCGGTCGCGTCACAGTTGCTACAGCAACGGAAGTGATGAAATATCTGATGGGCAGTCCTCGGTCAGTTTAAAGCTGACGCTCGACTGCGCTTGCGTGATATAATTTTTGTACATATAATGCAGAATTACGGAAAGTGGTGAACGATATGATAGAAGGTTTTGTACGCGTCGCGGCGGTCTCGCCCGGGATCAGGGTGGCGGACTGCGCATGGAACGCGGAGCGCATCGAGGATGCTGCGCGCGCGGCGGCTGACAGGGGGGCGCGCATCGTCGTCCTGCCCGAGCTCTCGCTCACGGGCTACACCTGCGGCGACCTGTTCCTGCAGGACACGCTACTCGACTCGGCGCTGGCCGCACTCGCGCGTCTCGTGGAAAATTCCGCCGGCCGCGAGGAGATCGTCGTCGTCGGCCTGCCGCTCGCCCACGGGGGCAAGCTCTACAACGTCGCCGCCGTCTACTCCGACGGTGAGCTGCACGCCTTTGTCCCCAAGAGCTACCTGCCGAACTACGGCGAGTTCTACGAGCAGCGGCATTTCACACCCGCCCCGAACGGCCTCGCCTACCACAGCTTCCGCGCCGTATCATCGGACGCGAATGAGGACGACGGCGATGAGGAAGGCCCTGAGAGGGAGAGCGCCGCGGGAGTCGCCGTGCTGTCCATCTACGATGTGGACGACGATTTCATGGAC
>JAISTF010000153.1 GCA_031272745.1 Eubacteriales Family XIII. Incertae Sedis bacterium | reverse complement strand
GTGCTGCCGAACACGGACGCGGCGCTGTATCTGGCCATCACGAATGTGTGGTTCCGGGAAGGCACCTACGACAAGGATTATCTGAAGACGCACGCGGTCGGGGTCGAGGCGTACGAGGCGTATGTGATGGGCGTGGAGGACGGCGTCGAAAAGACGCCCGAATGGGCCGCGCCGATCTGCGGCGTCGAGGCGCGCGTCATCAAGGCGCTCGCACGGGAGTGGGCGTCGAAGAGGACGAGCGTGGTCATCGGCAACGGCGGCCCCGGCATCCGCGGGCCTTACGCGACGGAGCCGGCGCGCCTGCAGAACATCTGCCTCGCGATGCAGGGGCTCGGCAAGCCAGGCGTCAATCAGGTCAAGATGATCGAGTGGGGCCTGTTTGATTTTCCGGATCAGTACGCGCAGCCGCGGCCGTTCCGCATTCCGAATATGCGCACGGCTTATACGGGCGGGCATCCTTCCGACAAGCATCATCCTTCGCTGCCGAAGACCTATGTGCCGAAGGCGATCCTCGAAGGCGATTGCGACTGGTGGGGCTGCGAGTCCGAGACGGCGCCGCGCGAGGACCAGTTTGTCCACCGCTTCTATCCGGCGGAGGGCTGCGCGAAGATTCATGCGGTGTGGACGGATTCGCCGTCGTGGATCACCTGCTGGAACGCAGGCAACGACTATATCCGGGCGATGAGGCATCCGGACATCGAATTCATGTGGGCGCAGCATCCCTGGCTTGAAAACGACGCGCTGCTCGCGGACATCATCCTGCCCGTCAATACAAAGCTCGAAGAGGACGACATCGCGGCCGACATCTTCAGCGGGCAGTACAATCTGCTGTATCCCGAGCACAAATGCGTGGAACCGCTCGGCGAGTCCTACAGTGACTACGAGGTCGTCTGCATGCTTGCGGAGAAGCTCGGCCTGCTCGAAGAATACACGGGCGGCAAGTCGATTCCGGATCTCATCAAATACGGTTACGAGACGTCGCGCTGCGCGGACATGATTTCGTGGGAGGAGTTGAACGAGAAGGGCTACCTCGTCATCCCGACCGACAACGGGTGGGAGGACGAGCCGCGCGGGTTCCAGAAATTCTATGAGGATCCGGAAAACAACCCGATGACGACGCCGACGGGCAAACTCGAATTTGAAGCGACCGGCCTGAAGGAACATTTCCCCGACGACGTCGAGCGCCCGCCGGTTCCGAAATGGATCGCGCAGGGCATCAGCCACGAGGAGACGATCGGCACCGACCGCAGCAAAAAATATCCGCTGCTCGTCATTTCGAACCATCCGCGCTGGAGCGTGCATTCGCAGCATGAGGACATCACCTGGTTGCGCGAGATCCCGACGTGCAAGGTCAAAGGTCCCGACGGCTACCAATACCATCCCGTGTGGCTGCATCCGTCGACGGCCGCCGAACGCGGCATCGCGGACGGCGACATCGTTTCGATTTACAACAACCGCGGCGCGGTGCTCGGCGGCGCGTATGTGACGGAGCGCATCATGCCCGGGACAATCTACATCGACCACGGTGCCAAATGGGATCCCATCGTGCCCGGCGAGATCGATCGCGGCGGCGCGATCAATACAATCGTGCCGCGCAAGACCACGTCGAAAAACGCGGTCGGACACGCGGTCAGCGGCTTCCTCGCGGAGGTCGAGAAGGCGGACCTTGACGGACTGAAAAAGAAGTATCCCGAAGCGTTTGCGCGTCCGTTCAACTCGGTCGCGGGCCCGGGGTTGGACGCGGTCATGGCGGGAGGTGACGAGTGATGGGAAAGGTTTTGATCATCAATTATGACATTTGCAACGGTTGCTACAACTGCCAGGTGGCATGCAAGGACGAGCATGTGGCCAACGACTGGTCTCCGATTGCGAAGCCGCAGCCCGACACGGGGCAATTTTGGAACAAGGTCTACGACAACGTCCGTGGCCAGGTGCCGAAGGTCAAGGTGACGTATGAGCACAGCATATGCCAGCATTGCGACGACGCGCCGTGCATCGCAGCCTGCAAGGCAGAGGCGATCTACAAACGGGACGACGGCATCGTGATCATCGATCCGGACAAATGTCGCGGCAACCAGCTCTGCATCGAGGCGTGTCCGTACGAAAACGTCATCTACTACAATCCGGATCTGCTCATCTCGCAAAAATGCACGTTCTGCGCGCATTTGCTCGACGATGGATGGGAGGAGCCGCGTTGCGTGGACGCCTGCCCGACGGGTGCATTTGCGTTTGGCGACGAGGATGACCCGAAGATCCTTGCGCTCCTCGCGAAGGCCGCACCGCTCAAGCCCGATCTCGACGTGAAGCCGCGCATCTTTTACATCGGCTTGCCGAAGCGCTTCATCGCGGGTGCTCTGTACGATCAGGATGCTGACGAATGCGCGGAAGGCGCGAAGGTGACGTGCACCAACGCCGACACCGGCGAGACGTCGGAGGCCGTGACGGACAGCTACGGCGATTTCTGGCTTCACGGGCTCGCGAACGGGAAATACACACTTCTCTTTGAGAAGGCCGGCTATCTGCCTCAGAAATTCGGCCCCGTCGATGTGACGAAAAAGGACATCAACATCGGCGACGTACCGCTCTGGAAGGGTTAGGGCAAAAAAAACAAACTGCTGAAAAAAGCCTTGCAATGCGCGTCGGCATTATTGTATAATAATGCTCGCGCTTTGCGGCGCGGAAGATTACGCACATCGGACGGCGCTTTCGGCCGGTGCTTCGGGGGACGGACATGA
>JAISTF010000120.1 GCA_031272745.1 Eubacteriales Family XIII. Incertae Sedis bacterium | reverse complement strand
CTACAGAGGATGAGCAGGCCGTTGCGCCCGAGCCGACGGCCGTCATCGAAGCCGCGCAGACGGCGTTTGCGGTCGAGAAAGGAAAAGACGTGACAATCCCGTTCGTCGTCGAAGGCGGCAAGGTGGCTTCCGTCACGAGCAGCGACGAGACCATCGCGAAGATCGTCACGCAGAAGGACGGCTCCGTCAAGGTCAAGGGGCTGAAGCCTGGCAAAGCGACCATCACGGTGACCACCGAGGACGGCGCGGTGAAGACGTTCACGATCACGGTGGCAAAGAAGTCCGTCGGCGTCGACAAGGTCGTCATCTCCGACGGCAGCAAGCTGAAAACGAGCTACACCGTCCTCAAAGGGCAGACGGCTACGGTCAAGACGACGCTGAAGGGTACCGTCAAATGGTCGAGCAGCAAGAGCTCCGTCGCGTCCGTTGACAAGGACGGTAAGGTGACGGCGAAGAAGATGGGCACGGTCAAGATCACGGCGAAGAGCGGGAGCAAGACGCAGACCTTCAAGGTCAAGGTCGTCAAGAAACTGCCGAAGTCGACGCCCGCCGCGAAGGTGACGATCAAAAACCCGCCGAAGATCATCAAGGCCGGCGAGTCGAAAACGCTCGACGTGCGCATGACAAGCACCATCCCGACGAACACCGTCGTGAAGTTCAAGAGCGACAAGACCGGTGTGATTATTGTAGATGCGGCAGGGAAGCTCACGGCCAAAAAGCCCGGCAAGGCCAACATCACGGTCACCGCCGGCGGCAAGAGCGTGACCTTCTCCGTCAGCGTCAAGTAGCAAGCAACCGACCCGAAAGCGCAAGTTGCTACAGCGAAAGTTGCAGTTATTCGAAAAAAATCGGGGGAAACGGATACTTTCGCTGTAGTAAATCGACATTCCGCAGTTTGCAGGTTTGTTTTTGGGCGCGGGGGGCGGCAGGGGCGGCGTTCTTGTGGTATACTCTTTCCAATGGGGGCGGCGTCGGCCGTCCGAACAGAACAGAAGGAGAACGGAGTACATGAAGCACATCATCACATTGACGAAGGGTTCGCTGAAGGTGACGGACGGCAAGGGCTGCGGCGAATGCCAGACCTCGTGCCAGTCGGCCTGCAAGACGTCCTGCACGATCGCGAATCAGGAGTGCGAGCAGGCGCCGCAGATCAAGCGCCCGCGTTGATCCACCTTTACCGGTTTCAGGAACTGAATATTCTGCTTGACGTCGGCAGCGGCGCCGTCCACATCCTGGATGACGCCGCGGCCGATGATTTGCGTGCGGGGCGGGACAATGAGGAGCTCGACGCGCTCGTGCGGGAAGGCACGCTGCACGCGCCCGAGCCGGACGCGGACGCGTTTTCCCCCGAGGGGCGCGGCGCGGTCGTCAAGGCGATGTGCCTGCACGTCGCGCACGATTGCAATATGCGTTGCGGTTATTGCTTCGCGGACGCGGGGGGCTTCGGCGGCGCGCGCGGCCTGATGTCCTTGGAGACGGGGCGGCGCGCCATCGACTGCCTGCTCGCGGCCTCGGGCGCGCGGCGCAACCTCGAAGTGGATTTCTTCGGCGGCGAGCCGCTGATGAACTGGGACGTCGTGCGGGCGCTCGTCCTGTACGGCCGCGAGCGCGAAAAGCCGCCCGGCAAGCATCTCCGCTTCACGCTCACGACGAACGGGCTGCTGCTCGACGACGAGAAGACGGCCTTCCTCAACGAACACATGGACAACGTCATCCTCAGCATCGACGGGCGCCCGGTGGTCAACGATCGCATGCGGAAGACGGCGGGCGGCGAAGGCACGTACGGAAAGATCATTGACAAATTGCTGCGGTTCAAGGACGCGCGCGAGGCGGCCGGCAAGCTGTACTATGTGCGCGGCACCTACACGCGGCACAACCTCGACTTCGCCGAGGACGTGAAGCACCTCGCGGGGCTCGGCTTCAAGAACATCTCCGTCGAGCCGGCGGTCGTGGCCGAGGACGACCCGCAGATGCCCTGGGCGCTCACGGAGAAGGATCTGCCGGCGCTCTGCGCGGAATACGACCGGCTCGCGGCGTGGATGCGCGAAGAGGACGCCGCGGGGCGGCCCGTGTCGTTCTTCCATTTCAAGATCGACCTCGAGCAGGGGCCGTGCGTCTACAAGCGCGCGGCGGGCTGCGGCGCGGGGACGGAGTATGTGGCCGTCACGCCCGAGGGCGATGTCTACCCCTGCCACCAGTTCGTCGGGGAAGAGGGGTACCGTTTGGGTTCGTTGGAGACGGCGGGCGGGCGGCAGGCTTGCCCTGCGCTTTGTTGCAGGGATGCCGCCCCTACGGTTTCAGGCGCGACAAACAAAGAATCCAGCAAAACCAGCATCTTTTCCCGTGCCCACATCCACACCAAGGCCCCCTGCCGCGAATGCTGGGCGAAATATTACTGCTCCGGCGGGTGCCACGCGAACGCGCTGCATTTTGAAGGCGACATCCTGACGCCGCACCGCCTGTCGTGCGCCCTCGAACGCAAACGCGTCGAATGCGCCATCGGCCTGCTCGCCGCCAAAGCCGTCGGCTTATGAATGATCCCGCGCCGGGCCCCGCAGCATTTCCAGCCCGTGGGACAGCGCAGGCAGAACCGCCTCCAGATTTTCCTTGGCCGCCTTCGGGCTGCCCGGCAGGTTGACGATGAGCGTCTTCCCGCGGATGCCGGCCGCCATGCGCGACAGCATCGCGCGATCCGTCACCTGCATGCTCGCGGCGCGCATCGCCTCGGGGATGCCGGGCGCGAGCCGCTCGCAGACCGCCGCCGTCGCCTCGGGCGTCACGTCGCGCGGCGCGAATCCCGTGCCGCCCGTCGTCAGCACCAACGCGATGTCCTGACGGTCCGCGCACGACCGCAGCTCCGCCTCGATGAGATCGCGCTCGTCGGGCACGATGTCCACATAGACGACGCGGTAGCCCGCTTCCTCGAGCATCGTCGCGACGAGCGGCCCCGACGTGTCCTCGCGCTCTCCCGCCGCGCCTTTGTCGCTGACCGTGATGACCGCCGCCGTCCAACCGTTTTCCGCGCTCATAACACCGTCACCTCGTCGCCGGGCCGGACCGTCCCTTCCGTGACGACCTCCGCGAAGATCCCCTCGCGCGGCATCACGCAGTCGCCCGTCAGCTTGCGGATTTCGCAGCCCTGGTGGCATTCCTTGCCGATCTGCGTCACTTCGAGTTCCGTTCCACCGACGCGCAGCCGCGTCCCGACCGGCAGCTCGTAGAGCACCACGCCTTCCGTGAGGATGTTCTCCGCGAAGTCCCCGGGCGCCAGTTCCGGCAGCACCGCGCGCAGCTTGTCCACGCTCTCTTCGCCGAGCAGCGACACGCGCCGCACGGGGTCGTCCCCGTGCGCGTCGCCGACGACGCCTTCGCCGAAGCGCACCGCGATTTCGGGGACCGCGCGTTTTCGCACGCCTTTTTTATCGCTTGTACAGACCGCCTTTACAATTGCCATGCATTGCTCCTTTCGCGGGCGGCAGGATGCCGCCCCTACACTTTTTCCTTTCACGGGCGGCAGGATGCCGCCCCTACATTTTTATCGCGTGAACGTCCCGCTCTTCCCGCCGCTCTTCGCGAGCAGGTACACGTCGGAAATCCCGATGTCCCGCTGCACCGCCTTGCACATATCATACATCGTCAACGCCGCCACCGTCGCCGCCGCCAGCGCCTCCATCTCCACGCCTGTCTCCCCCGTGCAGCGCACCGTCGCCTCGAGGCGAATGCGATGCGCCGCCGCGTCCGGAAAAAACGCGATGTCCGCGCCCGTGATGCGGATCGGGTGGCACATCGGAATCAGTTCCGGCGTCCGTTTCGCGGCCATGATGCCCGCCACCTGCGCGACCGCCAACACGTCGCCCTTCTTCATTTTTCCTTCCATAACGAGTTTGTACGTCGCCTCATTGAAGGAGACGACCGCCTGCGCGGTTGCCTCGCGCAACGTCTGCGCCTTGTCCGACACGTCGACCATGCGCGCACGGCCATCGTTATTGAAATGCGTGAGATCTGACATGGCGTATCACCCTCCGATGGCGCTCATCCCGCGGCGGCTGTCGCTTTTGCGTTCCGAGTCGAGCTTGTGTTTCAGCGGTTTGTCCAAGATGCCGCGCCGCATCGCGTCCTCGAGCGCGGCGCCGTGGAGCCCGCGCAGGGGGATTTCCTCGGGCGAGTGCAGGCAGGGCTTCAGCTTGCCGTCGCTCGTCACGCGCACCTTGTTGCACGCCGGGCAGAAATGGCTGCTGATCGGGCTGATCAGGCCGACCGAACCCTTCGCGCCTTCGAGCCGGTAGAGCTTCGAGACGCCGTCCGTGCCCGCGTACGCGAGCCCGGGCACGTCCTCCAAAACGCGCGAGATGCTGACGAAGCGTTCGCGGTTCCAGTCCGCGCATTCGCCGATCGGCATGATTTCGATGAAGCGCACGCGGAAGTCCGCGTCCCGCGTCATCTCGACGAGCGGGCGGATGAAGTCCTCGTTGATGCCGCCGATGAGGACGGCGTTGAGCTTGATGGGACGCAGGCCCGCGTCCGTCGCCGCGCGGATGCCCGAGAGCACGTCCGCGAGTTCCCCGCCGCGCGTCACCTCGCGGTATTTCTCCGCGTCCATCGTATCGATGCTGATGTTCACGCGCGACAGGCCCGCCGCCTTGAGATCCTGCGCATAGCCCGCGAGCAGCGAGCCGTTCGTCGTCAGCGCCACCTCGCGGATGCCCGGCACGGCGGCCGTGCGCCGCACGATCTCGACGATGCCTTTGCGCACGAGCGGCTCGCCGCCCGTCAGCCGGATCTTCTCGATGCCGAGCGCCGCGGCCGCGCGCGTGATCTCTTCGATCTCCTCGACGGTCAGGATGTCCTCGTGCCGCATCTTCGCGACGCCGCCCTCGGGCATGCAGTAGATGCAGCGCAGATTGCACAGATCCGTGACGGAAATGCGCAGATAGTCGATGTTCCTTCCATAACGGTCAATCACAGCCGGTACACCTTCACAAGCGCCCCCGTTTCGAGCGGCGGGCTGCCTTCGGGGATTTCCGCAAGCAAATCGCATTTCACGAACGAGCTGATGTCGCCGCCGCCCTGCCCTTCGTTCTCCACGAACCAGGCCTTGCCGTCTTCCACTTCGAGGTAGCCGCGCACGACGCGCAGCCGCATGTTCGGTTTGTTCATCGCTTTTTTCAAATGCACTTCGCAGGCCTCCGGCATCACGTCCGCGCGCCCCGCGAGCTTGCGGATATACGGCAGACCGACGCGCAGCAACCCGAGCACGGCCGCGCCCGGATTGCCCGAGAGCGCGAGGACGAGCTTGCCGCCGAGCGTATAGGCGAGGATCGACCCGCCGGGCTTCATCTTCATCTTCCAGAACACCACGTCGCCGCCGGCCTTTTCGCAGGCGCGCAGCGCGAAATCGTAGTCCCCGACCGACGCGCCGCCCGTCGTGATGACCATGTCCGCGTCCGCGAGTTCTTCCTTCACGCGGGCCGCGATGACCGCGTCGTCGTCCACGACCACGCCGCCGTCGCGGAAATCCGCACCCATGCCCTGGCAGAATCCTTGCAGGGTGAACATGCTGCTGTTGTAGATCATCCCCGGCGGCAGCGGCCGGCCGAGCTCCGCGAGCTCCGTCCCCGTGTTCACGACCGAAATCAGCGGCCGCCGGTACACCGAAACGTCGCGCAGGCCCTGCGCCGCGAGAAGACCCATCGTCGCGGGCGTCACGACCGAACCGCGCGCCGCGAGCAGCGTACCGGCGGGCACGTCCTCGCCCGCGCGCACGATGTTTTCCCCGGCGCGCGACGGCGCAAACAGCGTCACCGCGTCGTCCGTAAATTCCGTGTCCTCGAATTTCACGACCGCGTCCGCCCCCGTGGG
>JAISTF010000062.1 GCA_031272745.1 Eubacteriales Family XIII. Incertae Sedis bacterium | reverse complement strand
GACGCGGCTGATGGGTGAGACGCTCGAGAAGAACGCGATCGACAAGAGCGAGTACCCGCGCACAGCGGAGCTCGAGAACCGCTGCGTCAACATCCTCGCCGACCTGTGGCACGCGCCGGAGGACGGTCGCTATATGGGCACTTCGACAGTGGGCTCCAGCGAGGCGTGCATGCTCGGTGGCATGGCGATGAAATTCCGTTGGCGGACGCGTGCCGCAGCGGCCGGCGTCGACGTGGTGACGAAACGCCCAAACCTCGTGATCTCGTCCGGCTACCAGGTCTGCTGGGAGAAGTTCTGCGTCTACTGGGACGTCGACATGCGGCTCGTGCCGATGGACAAGGAGCATATGCGGCTTGATCCCGCGCGGCTATTGGACTACGTTGACGAGTACACGATCGGCGTCGTCGCGATCCTCGGCATCACCTACACCGGCCAGTACGACGACGTCGCAGCCATCGACGCGGTGCTTGAAGACTACAACAAGACCGCGAAGGTCGCTGTGCCGATCCACGTCGACGGCGCGTCCGGCGGCCTGTACGCGCCGTTCATGGAGCCCGACCTCGAGTGGGACTTCCGCCTGAAAAACGTCGTCTCCATCAACGCGTCCGGCCACAAATACGGCCTCGTCTATCCGGGCATCGGCTGGGTCGTGTGGCGGGACGAGGCATACCTGCCGCAGGAGCTTGTCTTCAAGGTCAGCTACCTCGGCGGCGAGATGCCGACGATGGCCATCAACTTCTCGCGCAGCGCGAGCCAGGTCATCGGACAATATTACAACTTCCTGCGCTTTGGCTTCGAAGGCTACCGCGCCATCCATCAGCGTACGCACGATGTGGCGGAGTTTCTGGCGAAGGCTGTGGCGGAGACCGGGCTGTTCGAAATCTACAACGACGGTTCGCGGTTGCCGATTGTTTGCTACAAGTTGCGTGACGACGCGGATGTCGCGTGGTCGCTGTACGATCTGGCCGACCGTCTTCAGATGAAGGGATGGCAGGTGCCGGCCTACCCGCTGCCAAAAGACCTGGATGAAACGATCATCCAGCGCTACGTCGTTCGCGCGGATTTCGGCATGAACATGGCCTACGCCTTCGTAGAAGACTTCCGCGCTGCGATCGACGAGCTCGGCAAGGCCCGTGTGCTGAATCCGGAAGCACCCGCACAAAAAGTGCATGGCTTTACGCATTGACGGGCGCGTGGATGTTTTGCTTGCATTCCAAGGTGGATGTGTTGTAGAATAAGGCTCGGCTCTGCAAGCAGGGCTGCTGCCGGGCGGATATGGCGGAACTGGCAGACGCGCACGGTTCAGGTCCGTGTGAGGCAACTCATGGAGGTTCGAGTCCTCTTATCCGCACCACACATTGTCCGAAAACTGGTGAGAAATCACCGGTTTTCGTTCATTAGAGAGCCCGGCTGTTGGGCGGCGGCACATAGTCACTCGGAAGATGATTTTTCGTCTTGCGCCTGTCTCCATACATTCGGACGGGCACATGTTTCACACCATCTGCGAAACATACCTCCTTGGCGTTGGCCGAAGCCTTGCAGCGGTTGTCGCACGTCCGGCATGCCTCGTAACTTCTGAATATGGTTTGCCTTCCCCTTCGCCTTTTTACAAACCTGAGCGTTTTGCCCATTGGGCAGCGCACCTGCTTCTCATCTATTCTTGTAAAACACGCAATATCCGCGATGCGCTGAACCTCCACGGATACGGTCCTCTCGTCAAGGCAGTTTGGCAACACGCCGGCTTTCAAGCATTTCATTATATTGCCGGTTTCGACGGAATTCTTTTCCGCGTCCGTGACGTCGGCATACTCATACGGAAGATTGTACAGCCGCTCGTCTTTGTCGTGCTTCATCGCCACATCCGGCGTAACGCCGTGCATGATCGCGTCAAGAATATCGTCACGGCTGTCGTATCCTTTGTCGGCAACCACGGCAATGGATTCCTCGCCGAGCGCAGTCTTGGCGCTTTCCGCCATGAAAGTCAGATTCCCGAGGTCGTTGCTTCCGCTCGTCACTTCGTATTCGCAGATCAGATGGCTGCCGGCATCGGTTGCCGTCTCTATCCGTTCGAGCTTTTTTAGAAGGATGTCTTTGTTGTAGCATTTGTCGCCGGCGTTTTGCGCACGTACTTTTGTGCCGTCGATTGCTATGAGCTCCTTCTTGTACAGGCCATGGTCGCTGCAAAACTTCGTAAACTCGCGGAACACCTCGCGGATCGGCTCCGGGTTGTCCTTTCTGAAATCCGAAATCGTCCGGAAGTCCGGCGTCAGCTCGTTCAGGAGAAACATCACTTCCATGTTCCTCCGGCATTCCGTCATCAGCCGCCTGCTCGACCGCATCTTGTTCATATATCCATAGATGTACAGCTTCAAAAGATCGCCGGGCGCGTAAGAGGGCCGCCCTGTGCTTGCGGGCACGGCCCTCTTGAATCCGAGCGCCTTCAAATCCAGCGTGTCGACGAACAGGTCAATCACGCGAACCGGGCTGTAGGGCTCCACATAATCGTCAATGCAGTTGGGAAGGAAGATCTGTTTGCGGCTTTTTCCGTCTTTGGCAGGCATGGCATTTTCTCCTTAAACACCCGTGAAAACCTACCTTTATTGTATCGCAAAAATGGCTATTTTTCAACGTTTTCTTGTACTGCGAACATGGCATTCTCAATACTAGACTGTCCTTTCAATGTAAGTTTTATGTGGCAATGATGCCAGCGTTTTCGGACAGTCTCACCACAAATCCCCTTGATGGAGCATCGATTCCAAAAGGGGATTTTTTTTCTTATTGAATTCGAAAAAATTGGGTAAATAATGTTTGACACCACCCGCGAAGGGTGGTATCTTATGGGTAGGCGTTAGCACTCACCGCGTGAGAGTGCTAACAACGAAAGGACGTTATAGCGGTAATGATGGAACTGACAGAGAGAAAACTGAAGATCTTGCAGGCGATCATTTCGGACTTCGTGGAGAACGCGGAGCCGGTCGGGTCGCGCACGCTCGCGTACAGGCTCGACATGGGGCTGTCGCCGGCGACGATCCGCAACGAGATGGCCGACCTCGAGGAGATGGGCTACCTCTACCACCCGCATACGAGCGCCGGCCGCGTGCCGACGGACCGCGCGTACCGGCTCTATGTGAACCGGCTCATGGACAAATACGAGCTCGACCAGGAAGAGAAGCTGCGCATCCGCAAGGAACTGCGCGCAAACATCCGCGAGCTCAAGAAGACCGTGCAGCATGCGTCGGAGCTGCTCGCGGAGATCACGAATCTCACGAGCTTCGCGACGCTCGAAGAGGATATGCGGGACATCAGTTTGTTTTTGCAGGGGATGACGCGCATCTTTGCGCACCCCGAGTACAGCACGATCGAGCAGGCGCGGTCGTTCCTCGAGATGCTCGACGAGCGCGAGCCGCTCACGACGGCGCTCGCGGAGCGTCCGGACGGGCTCGCGGTCACGATCGGCGAGGAAAACCCGCAGCGCATCGTGCCGGGTTCGGCGATCATCACCGCGACCTACCACGTCGACGGCCACCTCGTGGGGCGGCTCGGCGTCATCGGGCCGACGCGGATGCGCTACGGCGAGGTCAGCTCGGTGATCGAATATATGTCGGACAATTTGGACAAGGCGTTTCGGATGATAGAAGGTGGAAAGGACGCAGGGGAGCATGACGAAGACTAAACGGGACGTAGTGGAAGAGATTATTGAAGAACAAGCCGCAAAGGCGGCGGAAGAAGCTGCGGCGGACGCGGCGGAAGCTGCGGCGGCCAAGGAAGCGGCGGAGGCGGCGACCGAGGAAGCGATCAACGAAGCGGGGCCGGCGCCGGAGCAGGAGGAAAGCGCGGACGTGAAGTTCATGCGGCTCGCGGCGGACTTCCAAAACTACAAGCAGCGCACGGAGCGCGAGCGCTTCGAGCGGTATACGGAAGGGAAGAAGGACTTCGCGGCGGACGTGCTCGCGGTGCTCGACAATTTCGACCGCGCGCTCGTGAAGGAGGCCGCCGAGAAGACCGACCCGCAGTTTTTCGAGGGCATGGAGATGATCCTCAAACAGCTGCAGGACGTGCTCGCGAAAAACGGGGTGAAGGAGATCGAGGCGATCGGCCAGGACTTCGACCCCAACCTGCACCACGCGGTGATGATGGAGCCGTCGAAGGATTACGCGAGCGGCAAGGTCAGCGAGGTGCTGCAAAAGGGCTACGCGTTGGGGGACAAAGTGATTCGCCCGGCGATGGTGAAGGTATCGGAGTAGTTAAATTTTTATCCTAAAGGAGGATTTGAACAATGGGTAAAGTCATAGGAATCGATCTGGGCACGACAAACTCGTGCGTCGCGGTGCTGGAGGGCGGCGAGCCCGTCGTCATCCCCAACGCGGAAGGGAATCGCACGACGCCGTCGGTCGTCGGGTTTGCGAAAAACGGCGAGCGGCTCGTCGGCGAGACGGCGAAGCGGCAGGCCATCACGAACCCCGAGCGCACGATCAGCTCGATCAAGCGCGAGATGGGCACGGACTACAAGGTCGAGATCGACGGGAAATCGTACACGCCGCAGGACATCAGCGCGATGATCCTGACGAAGCTGAAAGAGGACGCGGAGGCGTACCTCGGCGAGAAGGTGACCGAGGCGGTCATCACGGTGCCGGCGTATTTCGCGGACAGCCAGAAGCAGGCGACGAAGGACGCGGGCAAGATCGCGGGCCTCGACGTGAAGCGCATCATCAACGAGCCGACGGCGGCGTCGCTCGCGTACGGCCTCGAAAAAGAGGATTCGCACAAGATCCTCGTCTACGACCTCGGCGGCGGCACGTTCGACGTGTCGATCCTCGAGCTCGGCGACGGCGTCTTTGAAGTGCTCGCGACGAACGGCAACAACCGCCTCGGCGGCGACGACTTCGACGAGGTGCTGATGAACTACATCGCGGACGCGTTCGCGAAGGAAAACGGCGTCGACCTGCGCCAGGACCGCATGTCGCTCCAGCGGCTGAAAGAGGCGGCGGAGAAGGCGAAGAAGGAACTGTCCGGCCAGCAGACGACGAGCATCAATCTGCCGTTCATCGCGACGTCGGACGCGGGCCCGCTGCATCTCAACATGGATCTGACGCGCGCGAAATTCGACCAGCTCACGCGGCATCTCGTCGAGAAGACGATCGACCCGATGAAGAAGGCGATGGCCGACGCGGGCGTGACGAACGCGGACATCGGCAAAGTCGTCCTCGTCGGCGGCTCGACGCGCATTCCGGCCGTGCAGGCGGCGGGGAAGGAGATCACGGGCAAGGACCCGTTCAAGGGCATCAACCCCGACGAATGCGTGGCGATCGGCGCCGCGATCCAGGCGGGCGTGCTGACCGGCGAAGTGCATGACGTGCTTTTGCTCGACGTCACGCCGCTGTCGCTGTCGATTGAGACGCTCGGCGGCGTCGCGACGCGGCTCATCGAGCGCAACACGACGATCCCGACGAAGAAGAGCCAGGTCTTCTCGACCGCGTCGGACAACCAGCCGACCGTCGACATCCACGTCATGCAGGGCGAGCGCGAAATGGCCTCGGGCAACATCACGCTCGGCCGCTTCCAGCTCACGGGCATCCCGCCCGCGCCCCGGGGCGTGCCGCAGATCGAGGTCACGTTTGACATCGACGCGAACGGCATCGTGAACGTCACGGCGAAGGACCTCGGCACGGGCAAGGCGCAGAGCATCACGATCTCCTCGTCCAACAAGCTGTCCGAAGACGAGATCAACGCGAAGGTCAAAGAGGCCGAGCAGTACGCCGAGGAAGACAAGAAGCGCAAGGCGGAGATCGAGATCAAAAACGACGCCGAGCAGCTGATCTACAGCACGGAGAAAGCGCTGAACGACCTCGGCGCAAACGTGTCCGACGAGGAGAAGGCGCGCGTGAACGGCGTGAAGGACGAGCTCCAGACGTCGCTGAACGCGGGCAACATCGAGGACATCAAGGCCAAGTCGCAGGCGCTCGAACAGGAGCTGCACCACCTGACGGAGAAGCTCTACCAGCAGGCACAGGCCCAGCAGGGCGCGGGCGGCCCCGGACCGGAAGGCTTCGCGGGCGGCACGCCGGGCGCGGACGGTTTCGGCACGGGCGCGGAGCCCCCGAAGGGACCGGCCGGCGAGAACATCGTCGACGCGGAGTTTGAGGTCGTCGACGACGACGAAAGCGGCGAAAGCGGCGAAAACAAATAATGGCCGAAAAGCGCGACTATTACGAAGTGCTCGGCCTGAAAAAAGGCGCGACCGAGGACGACATCAAGAAGGCCTTCCGAAAGAAGGCGATGGAGTACCATCCGGACAAAAACCCCGGCGACAAGGAAGCCGAGGAGCATTTCAAAGAGGTCAACGAAGCCTACGGCATCCTCTCCGACAAGGAGAAAAAGGATCTCTATGACCGCTTCGGCCACGCGGGCGTCGACCCCAACTCGGGGTTCGGCGCCGGCGGCGCGGGCGGGTTTGGCGGCTTTTCCGGCTTCAGCAGCGCGGGCGGCGCGGACTTTTCGGACATCTTCGGCGATCTGTTCGGCGGGATGTTCGGCGGCGCGGGCGGCGGCGCCTCGCAGCGCGCGCGGCAAAACGGCCCGCGCAAAGGGCGCGATCTCCAGCAGGGGATGCGCATCACGTTCAAGGAAGCCGCCTTCGGCACGAAGAAGAAAATCCGCCTGAAGCGCCAGAGCGACTGCCCCGCCTGTCAGGGCACGGGCGCGAAGGACGGCACCGCGAAGCACACCTGCGACACCTGTCACGGTTCCGGCCAGGTGCAGACGCAGCAGAAGACGCCGTTCGGTTCGTTCACGAGCATCGGCCCCTGTCCGGACTGCCACGGCAAGGGCGTCATCATCGACACGCCCTGTCCCGAATGCGGCGGCAGCGGCAAGGTCGTGAAGGAGGTCATGCTCAACGTCGACATCCCCGCCGGCGTCGACAACGACTCGGTCATCCCTCTGCGCGGGCAGGGCGAGCCGGGCACGAACGGCGGCCCCGCGGGCGACCTCTACATCATCCTGCAGGTCGAGCCGCACGAAATCTTTCAGCGCGCCGGCGACGACCTCTATCTCGACATCCCGATCACCTTCGACCAGGCCGCGCTCGGCACGACGATCACCGTCCCGACGCTGTCGGAGAAGGTCAGCTACAAGGTCCCCGAAGGCACGCAGCCAAACACGATGTTCCGGCTGAAGGGCAAGGGTATGAAGTCCGTGCGCGGCAACCGCTACGGCGACCTCTATGTGAAAATGATCCTCGAGGTCCCGACGAAGCTGACGAAGGATCAGAAAAAGGCGCTGAAGGACCTCGGTGAAAAACTCGGCCCCGACGCCTATGCCAAGCGCAATGCGTTCGGGAAATTCATGGACAAGATGTTCGGCGGTTAGAGTTTGTGCAGCGTTGGCACATGGCCGCGGAAGGTCGCGACATAACGGAAGCCGTGGGCGAGGAGGATTTCCTCGCCTTCTTTGATGAAGGCGCCGACCGACCGCGCGTCGTGCGCGTCGGAGCCCGTCGTGACGATTTCCCCGCCGAGCTCCTTGTAGCGCCGGAGGATGGCCGGCGTCGGCGTGCCGCGGTCCGCCATGCCGTAGCGGAACGTCGAGGTGTTCACCTCGATGCCCTTGCCGTCGGCGATGGCCTGCTTGAGGATTTCCTCGGCGTAGGGCATGTAGACCGACTCCGCCGCGTAGCCCTCGGTGTAGCGGTCGATGACGTTGAGGTGCCCGAGCACGTCGTAGCTTTTGAACGCGCGGATGCACGCCAGCACCTCCGTATAGTATTCTTCAATAACCGCTGCCATTGGTCGGCCTTCGAGAAAGCGGGCCGTGTGGATGGGCGCGCGTTTTGTATGGTGGACGGAGGCAATGACGAAGTCGAAGGGGTAGGCGGTCACGGCGTCTTCGCAGGCTTGCACGCCTTCGCCCTGCGTCATGCCGAGCTCGATGCCCTTGGCGAAGCGGATGCGCCCGCCGAACTGTTCTTCGGCGGCTGTCAGCGCGTCCCAATAACGCGGCAGGTCAAGCTCCCAGGGGTATTCGTCGTCCTGGTAGAAGGGGTCGAGATGGTCGGTGAGGGCGATGCCCTCGAGGCCCTGCGCGATGGCCGCTTCGATGACATCCGGCATCGGCGACCGCGCGTCATCCGAGAAGGTGCTGTGTAAGTGATAGTCAAACATGATATGATTATTATAGCAGAAAGAAAGGGAGCATAGCACATGACGGAGAAAATCACGGTCATCGACGGCAACAGCCTCGTCTTCCGCGCGTACTACGCGATGCAAAACCCGATGGTCACGAGCAAAGGGGTGTACACGCAGGCGGTTTTCGGGTTTTTGAACATGCTCACGAAGGCGCTCGACGACCGGCCGCCGGACTATGTCGCGATCGCATTCGACCGCAAGGCACCGACGTTCCGGCACCTCGAATACCCCGAATACAAGGCGGGGCGGCGCAAGACGCCGGATGAGCTGCATATGCAGATTCCGTATGTGAAGGACATTTTGGACGCGATGGGGATCGCGGTGTTGGAGGCGGACGGGTTCGAGGCGGACGATTTGATCGGCACGGTCTGCAAGCGGGCCGAGGAAGCGGGGCTGGAGCCGCTCGTCATCACGGGGGACCGCGACGAGCTGCAGCTCGTGAGCGAGCGCACGAGCGTGCTGCTCACGAAGAAGGGCGTGTCGGAGTTCTCCCTGTTCACGCCGGAAGCGATGCGCGAAAAATACGGCTTCGGGCCGGAGTTGTTCGTGGACTACAAGGCTTTGATGGGCGACGCGTCGGACAACATCCCGGGGCTGCCGGGGGTGGGGGAGAAGACGGCGGCGAAGCTCGTGCAGCAATTCGGGACCGTGGAGAACCTGTTGGCGCATACGGACGAGGTGACGCCGGAGCGGATACGCGGCATCGTGGAGGAAAACGGGCAGTTGGCGGTCATGAGCAAGCGGCTCGCGACGATCGTGACGGACGCGCCCGTGGATGTGGATTTCGGCGCGATGCGCGTGCGGCCCTGGGACGTGCCGCGGCTGCGGGAGATCTACACGGAGTTGGAGTTCCGGATGTTTTTGAAGCGCCTCGACGCGCAGGCGGCGAAGTACGCGGGGGATGCCCCGCCTGCAACGAACGAGGGGAATGTAGGGGCGGCTTTTAGCCGCCCGCAGAGCCTGCCCTCGGGCTCCGACCCGAGGGATGCCGCCCCTACATCCGTGGATGCGGATTCCGTGGAGACGGTGGCCATCGATGCCGTCGGTGGGCTGGGTGCCTTGAAAAATGCGCTTTCCGCGGCTGACAAAGACCTGCCCGTCGTCCTCAAACTCTTCGGCGGCGAGGATCACGTCAAACCGCCTGTGGTTTACGCAATATTTATTCTTGTAAATAACACATATTTCTGCGTGGATGTCGCGGGGAACGGGGCATTGCTGCGGGAAACGCTGGCGGCGCTGAAGGCGGCGGATGTGCGGTACAGCGGTTGGAATTTGCAGGGCGATTGGTACAAGATGCACAGATTTGGGGCGCAGGCGGGCCGGATTGCGGACGATGTACAGATCGCGCATTATTTGCTCGCGCCGTCCAACGGGGGGGCGACGCTCGCGCAGATCGCGCTGACGCACGCGGGGCTGTCCGTGCCGGAGCCGCCGGACATGGCGCGGAATGTGACGGAGAAGGGGCAGTATACGCTACTGCCGGAGAATGACATGCAGACGGGCGGGCGGCAGAGCCTGCCCTCGGGTTTCGACTCGAGGGATGCCGCCCCTACATCCTCGTTTGTGACGAACGATGAGATTGTAGGGGCGGCTTTCAGCCGCCCGCCTGAGAAGGACAATCATAGCGGCGACGGGT
>JAISTF010000114.1 GCA_031272745.1 Eubacteriales Family XIII. Incertae Sedis bacterium | reverse complement strand
CGCGTCCGCGATGCGCAGCATTTCCGCGGCAGTCCCGTCCGTACGGGAATAACTGTACTCCGGCGCTTCCTCGCGCACCTTCGAGCCGCGCTTCACGGAGAGCGTATGCACCGTGACGTTTTCCGGCGCGCAGGCGAGCACCCCTTCAAGCGTCTGCGCAAAGTCCGTCGCCGCTTCCCCCGGCAGCCCCGCGATCACATCCGTATTCACCACCACGCCTTCGTAGGAGCGGCATCCTGCCGCCCGCCACGCTGCCCGCACCGTGTCCATCGCCTCCACGTATTCCGACGCGAGGTGCCGCCGCCCGATCGCCGACAGCGTCCGTTCGTGCAGCGATTGCGGGTTCACGGACACCCGCGTCACCCCGGCCCCCGCCATCGTGAGCGCCTTCAGATACGAAATCGTGTCCGGCCGCCCCGCCTCCACCGTGAACTCCATGCCCGCGCCCGCGCGCCCGCCGCCGACCCCGTCCGTCACCCGCGCCAGCAAATCCTCGAGCATCGCGTTCGTCAGCGCCGTCGGCGTCCCGCCGCCGATGTACACCGACTCCGCCCAAAGCCCCCGCGCCCGCATCCCGGAGAACACAAAATCCATCTCGCGGTAAAGCGCCGTCAAATACCGCCCCATCTCACGATCCGACCCGACCGTCGACGGGAACGTGCAGTACGCGCACCGCGAAGGGCAAAACGGAATGCCGATATACAGCGATACCGACCCGGCAGGCACCGCCGGCAGGCACGCCCGCTGCCGCTCCCACACCCGCCGCAACAACGCAATCTTTTCATCCGAAACCAAATACGCCGAGCGCAGGACGCCCTCGTCCGCCACCGCAGCATACTTCTTCAGCGGCTTCACCCCCGTCAGCACGCCCCAAGGCAGCGTCCGCCCCGTCGCCGCCGACAGCGCCGCGTACATCTCCCGCGCCTTCGCGAGCTTCGCCTCCACCCCTTCGAAAACCACCGCCTGCTCATACGCAAGCGCGTATTCCCCGCGCGGCAAAAACATCCGCGCAAGCTCGTCGTAATCGTTGATATTGTAAACGCTTCCCAGCTCGATCCGGACCAACGATTCCCCCGTCAGTCCCCCACAAACGGGTTGTGCGCCCGCTCATAACCGATCGTCGTCGCCCCCATATGCCCCGGCAGCACCAACGTGTCGTTCGGCAGCGTGAAGAGCTTCCTGCGGATCGAGTCCTCGAGCTGCACGAAGTCCCCGCCGCGAAAATCCGTCCGGCCGACCGACGCGCGGAACAACGCGTCCCCCGTGAACACCGTCCCCGAATACGGCCCTTCCGCGAGCCCCGGATCCCACGCCGTCGTGTAAAACGAAATCCCGCCCGGCGTATGCCCCGGCGTCTCCAGCACTTTCAGGCTCAGCTCCCCGAGCCGCACCTCGTCCCCTTCCTTCAGCAGCAGTTCCGCCGTAAGCGTCATCGAGCGCCCGAGGATATCGCGCGACGCGTTCCAGATCGCGTCCGCGAGCAGACCGGCCTCGCCTTCCCCCGCCGCGAGCACCGCCGAAGGATGCGCCGCGAGCGCCTGCTCCACGCCGCCGATGTGGTCGCCGTGCCCGTGCGTCAACAGGACGTATTTCAGATCCAGCCCGTTCGCGGAAATGTCCTCCTCCACCTTCTGGCTCGCCGCGCCCGGATCGATCAGCGCCGCCTCAAGGCTCGCCTCGTCCCAGATCAAAAAGCAGTTTGTCCCGCCGTTCCCCAACACATACGCCCGTACTCTCATCGTCTTCCTCCTTGTGACTCCCGTGACTCCTGCGACTCCCGTGGCCCCGCTACCCGCGCGCCCGGTATACCTCGCGCACGCTCTCCACCTGGGACAGCACGCGCACCACCTTTTGCATTTCCTCGACGCTCCCGACCGACAGCGTCATCGTGATGCTCACGGTCCCGTCGGTGTTCGTCTTGAGGTTCACGCCCGAAATATTCACGTCCATCTCCACGCACGCGCGCGAGATGTCTGAAAACAGCCCCTTGCGGTCGTCCGCAAGGATCGAAAACTCCGCGTCGAACATCCCGAAATCCTTCGTCGTGTCCCATTCGACACGCAGCAGCCGCCCGCGCTCGCTCTCCGACTCCGTGACCCCACGCATGTTCGGGCAATCCTTGCGGTGCACGCTCACGCCGCGCCCCTTCGTGATGAACCCGACGATCGCATCGCCCGGCACCGGCGAACAACAGCGCGCCAGGCGCACCATCATGCCGCTCATCCCTTCGACGATCACGGCCGGC
This sequence comes from Eubacteriales Family XIII. Incertae Sedis bacterium, assembly GCA_031272745.1. GTDB lineage: Bacteria > Bacillota > Clostridia > Peptostreptococcales > Anaerovoracaceae > WRFF01. The sequence goes on along the minus strand of JAISTF010000114.1, from coordinate 7,385 downwards.
TCCGCGCCCGCCCCGCGCTTCCCGGCCGACCCGCCGCGCGCCCGCGCCTTCTTCGGCACCGGCGCGTCGAGATCCGCCTCGCCCTTGACCTTGCGGTCGTATTCCTCCTGATAGAAATCCGCGAGCTTCGTGATCGTACGATTCACGATCGCCCCGCCGTAGGAGAGCGACGCATAGAGCTCGTTGACATTGGAATAACCAAGTTGCTTCGCGGCTTTGGCGACCCATTGCGACCGCACGAGGTCTGCCGGATCATAACCTTTGCGCTTGACGGCCTTTTCCAAAGCCTCGCGGCCCTTTTCCACGTTCTGCGTGCGATCCTGCTTCTTCAGCCATTGGCGGATCTTCTGCTTTGCGTGGCTGCTCTTCGCGATGGCCAGCCAGTCCATCGACGGGCCTTTGGAGTTATTGGATGTGACGATGTCGACGACCTCGCCGTTTTGCAGGACGTAGCCGATCGGGACCATCTTGCCGTTCACGCGCGCGCCGACGCATTTCGCGCCGATGTTCGTGTGAATCTTGAACGCGAAGTCAATCGGCGTCGAGCCCGCCGGCAGCTCCATCACGTCGCCCTTCGGCGTGAAGACGAAGACCTGGTCGGAAAACAAATCCGTCCGCATCATTTCCATGAATTCGCGCGGGTCTTCCGAATCCTGGTTGAATTCGAGCGTCTGCCGGATCCACGCGAGCTTCAGCTCCTCCTGGTCCTGCCCGATGCCCTCCTTGTACTTCCAGTGCGCCGCGATGCCGTATTCCGCAACGTGGTGCATCGACCACGTCCGGATTTGAATCTCGAACGGCTCCCCGTCGTCGCCGATCAGCGTCGTGTGCAGCGACTGGTACATATTCGGCTTCGGCATCGCGATGTAGTCCTTGAAGCGCCCCGGCATCGGCCGCCACAGCGTATGCACCATGCCGAGCACCGCGTAACAATCCTTCACGGTCTCCACGATGATGCGCAGCGCCGTCAAATCGAAGATCTCCTCGAACGGCTTGCCCTGCTCCTTCATTTTGGAGTAGATGCTGTAGAAATGCTTCGACCGCCCCTTGATCTCGCAGTCGATGTGGTATTCCTCGATCACGTCCCGCAGCTGCGCGACGATGCGCTCGATGCGCGCCTCGCGCTCGGCCTTTCGGCCCTTGATCTTCTCCGTGAGGTCCGCGTAGACCGCGGGTTCGAGGTATTTCAGCGCGATGTCCTCGAGCTCGAATTTCACCTGGTACATACCGAGGCGGCTCGCGAGCGGCGCGTAGATTTCAAGCGTCTCCTTGCATTTGTCCTGTATCTGCTGCGCGCTCATATAGTTGATCGTGCGCAGGTTGTGCAGGCGGTCGGCGAGCTTGATGATGAGCACGCGGATGTCCTTGGAAATCGCAAGGAACATCTTGCGCAGGTTTTCCGCCTGCCGCTCCTCTTTGCTCTCATAGACCAAGGACCCCAGCTTCGTGACCCCGTTCACGAGGAACGCGACCTCTTTGCCGAAATCCTTGGAAAGCTGTTCGAGCGAATACGGCGTATCCTCGACCGTATCGTGCAGCAGCGCCGCCGCGAGCGTGCGGTCGTCCATGCCGAGGTCCGCGAGGATCAGCGCCACCTTCGTCGGATGGATGATGTAGGGCTCGCCGGATTTGCGCAGCTGCCCCTCGTGCATCTGGTCGGCTTTCGTATACGCGCTCTCGATCAATCCAATGTCCGTATTGGGGTTGATGTCGAGCAGTTCGCTTAAGAAAACCTCCAGCCTATCCACACGTCACACTGCCTTCATGGGCGCAGGCCGCCTACACGACCGCGCCGTTCCCATAGTCCTTGCCTTTTCCGTCGCCCTTGCCCTTTTTGCGGTTTTTCGGCGTCGGGTTTTTCTTCTTGCCCTGCTCGTCACGACCGCCCGCGTCCGCGCCGTCGTCCGCGCCCTCGGAGAGCGCCGCCTTGCCCTGCGACTTCTCGGCACCGTGATACCGTCCGGCCGCGCTCTTGAAATTCCTCTTCTCAAAATCGAAATACAGCGAGCTCGCGATGAAGATCGAGCTGAGCGTGCCGGCCGCGATGCCGATGATGAGCGGCACCGCAAACTGCCGGATCACATCGCCGCCGATGAAGATCAGCGGCAGGATCGCGAGGATCGTCGTCAGCGACGTCATGATCGAGCGCACGAGCGTCTGGTTGATGCTCTCGTCGATGATGCCGTCGAGCGTGTATTTGCGATATGCGTTCGATCCGAGGTTTTCGCGCACGCGATCAAAGACGACGATCGTGTCGTTGATCGAATAACCGACAACCGTGAGGATCGCGGCGATGAACGGGTTGTTGATCGTCATATGGAACAGACCGTACATCGCGATCGTGATCGCCACGTCATGGAACGTCGTGATGATCGCGGCCACGCCGAACCGGAAGCGAAAGCGGAACACGATGTAAATCAGCATGAAGATCGCCGCGAGCGCGACCGACTTGATCGCGTTGTTCGTCAGCATCTTGCCCGTCGAGGGGCCGAACTGCTCGAATTTGTTGTGCTCGTCATCCGACACGTCGACGCCGAGATCCGTCGCGAGGTCCGCCATGATCGCGTCGCGATCCGTGCTTTCGAGCGCCTGCTTCGTCTTGATGATGACGCCCGTGCCTTCGTCGCCCGAGAAATTCACGATGTCCGCGTCCTCGATGCCGTGCTTCGCGAGCGTCTCGCGCACCTCGGCCGGCGTCACGACCTTGCCGAAGTCCACCTGCAACATCGTGCCGCCCGTGAAGTCGATGCCCATGTTGAAGCCCGAGCCGAACCCGATGCCGAGCCCGACCGCAAGGATGACGACGGTGATCAAATAATAAATTTTGCGGTGTTTGATGAACGCAAATTGCCGCGACAGCCGCGTCCGCTGCACACCGCCGCCTTCCTTCACGCCAAGCCAGCCCTTATTCACAAGGAACGGCGACTCCGCGAACGCGTTCACGAAAAGGTTGGTCACAAACAGCGCCGAGAACAGCGACAGCAGGATGCCGATGATCAGCGTCAGCGCGAAGCCCTTGACGGAGCCCGTGCCGAACTGGTACAACACCACGCCCGCGATGAGCGTCGTGATCTGCGAGTCGAGGATCGGCGCCAGCGCGCGCCGGAAGCCCTGATGGACGGACAGACGGATCGTCTTGCCCGCCACCACCTCCTCCTTGATGCGCGCAAAGATAATGACGTTTGCGTCGACGGCCATGCCGATCGTCAGGATGACGCCCGCGATGCCGGGCAGCGTGAGCACGCCGCCGAGACCGACGATGACCCAGAAGATGAGCGGCACAAAGAGCAGGAGCGCGAAATCCGCGGCCAGCCCCATGAACCGGTACATGGCCAGCATGAGGATGATGACGAGCAATACGCCGATGATGCCGCCGATGATCGAGTTTTGCAGCGCGCCCATGCCGATCGTCGCGCCGATCGCCGAGCTTTCGACTTCGACGAGCTCGACGGGCAGCGCACCGGCGCGGATCAGCGTCGCGAGGTTGATCGCCTCGTCCTGCGTGAACCCGCCCGTGATGACCGCATCGCCGCCCGAGATGCCGTCCACCTGCGGGATGGGCGCGGAAATGATCTCTCCGTCGAGCACGATGGGAAGCTGCTGGTTGCTGTCGACCCCTTCCATGAGCTCGCCCTCGACCGTGCCTTCATAGGCGGCCTTCGTCGCCTCGTAGAACGCATCGCCGCCCGCGCTGTCAAACGACAACGCGACCTGATAGCCGCCGTTTTGCGTGTCCTGCTCCGCCGTGCTGCTGATGACGTTGCTGCCGTCGAGGATGAACTCCCCGTTCGCGCGCAGGAACTGGAGCTGCGCCGTCTGCCCGATCATCTGGATCGCGGCCTCCGGGTCTTCCGCCCCCGGCAGCTCCACGCGGATGCGGTCCGCGCCCTCGATGGTCACGTTCGGCTCGGACAGGCCCATTTCGTTGACGCGCCGCTCGATGACGGCCTTCGTCTGCTCCATGAGCTCGTCGAGCTCGGATCCCGTCTGGTCGGTCTGCGCCTCCATGACGACGTAGACGCCGCCCGAGATGTCCAGACCGAGTTTGATATGTTTCTGTATGGGCCCCGCCTGCCCGACGCCGACGACGGTCAGCACCCAAACGAATGCGACGACGACAATGGTAATGACGGCGATGATTTTTCTCATGATGGTTTATTCCTCTTCAGTTGCTTCTTCTTCCGCTTCTTCTACGGCATCCGCGTCTTCAAGCTCCTCCGGCTCCTCGACCGGCGCTTCCTTCTTCGCGGGCTTCGTCAGCTTCTTCGGCTTCTTTTGCTGCTCCTCAAGCTCCTCTTCCCGCTCCTTCGCGCTCTTACGCTTCGCAGGTGCCGTGTCGCGCGGCGGGGCCGACTCGTCAATCTTCGAGATGCCCCAACGCATGATGTCCAGCTTCGTCTTGTCCGAACCGACCGCGATCGTGACGACCTCATCCTTGATCTTGACCACGCGCCCGCGGAACCCGCCGATCGTCGTGACCCAGTCGCCGACCTTCACACCGCTGCGCATCTCGTTGACCTGCTTCGTCTTCTTCTGCTGCGGCCGGATCAGCACGAAGTACATGACCGCGATGATCAGAATGAGCGGCAGGAACGACATCAGTCCGCTCTGCGTGCTACCTTCCGTGCCGCCCGAGGCGTCCCCCGTCCCCGTGCTGCCGTAACAACCCGTCAACACCACCAGTGCCAAGGCTGTCAGCCCCGCAAGTGCCGCGACTATCCGTTTCGTACCTTTCCGCATCTCCCAATCTCCTTATATTCGATGACTGCAAATAAACATACCCGTATATTATACAGGAAGTCCGCACCCATTACAAAACATTTCCACAAAATTTCGCAATTTTTTCTTGCGCTCCCCCGAACCCTGTGTTATTCTAATGATTGCGCCTCAGCAGGTGTGCCGGCGTGGCGGAATTGGCAGACGCGCCGGACTCAAAATCCGGTGATGGCGACATCGTATCGGTTCGACCCCGATCGCCGGTACCAAATTGAATAAGCGGTCATGGCGGAATTGGCAGACGCGCACGGTTGAGGGCCGTGTGCCGCAAGGCGTGGAAGTTCGAGTCTTCTTGACCGCACCAGTAAAAATCCGGACATCGGTCCGGATTTTTACTTTGTCCACCATCCCGGGCCACCGTTTTTTCTTTCTTCCTTATATTCAAAATAGTACCCATATGTCTTCGCCTTTTCAACGAATCCTCGGAGTTCCTGACCACCAAGTATCCACAGGCATCCCTCTCGATCCCGTTTGTCTTCGTAAGCAATGCCTTCATTTTCTATTTCGCTGATCAAATTGAATCTTTGGGACGGAACATCCTCATGGTCCAATTCGGACGCATCCTCTTTTTCGTCGTCAACACCTATGAACGCTTCGTCCTCAGGATTGGCAACCTTTAACATGCCGTTGGCAAGAGCACTCACTGGGAATTCCCTTTGCTCCCCTTCCTTGTCAAACTGAACGGTAATATAGTTGGTATCAATCACCACGACCGTTCCTGGGCCAAATTTGTCATGGACAACCCGCTCTCCCTCTCCAATCAATAATTTAGGATTCTCCGTGCCGCTTTGTGGCCTATCGGTATTGAGCATGCCGGATAGCACACTATGAATATCGCAAACATGTTGATGCGTGAAATGAATAAACGACGGATTTGATCGCTCATCCAGAGTGATCGGAATCCTGTGCCCTTCATCTTCATCGACATTATCCACGTCAACATCTCGCAACTCTTGTAAGAGGACACCATCCCCCCCATTATTCTTAACATATTCCTTGTATTTTTCGGCACATATCTGACAAAGCCCCAAGTACAATACTTGATGTTCCCTTTTCAGCACATCGTTAGAAAAGATGAGAACGGCATCAAATGAAGGCGATCCATCCCTTTTTGTAAAAACGGATTCCTCGCATATTTGACAGATGAATTCATCATCATCATTTATGTAGTTCGTTTTAAGATATGGATGGGGACGTGGTTCATCAGGCACTCTCACGCTTCGTGGTCTGAGATTGGATTCTTTTTCCGGTGCATCCGCGCCTTCTCTTTCCGTTACCCCACCTCGGCCATCCGGGTCTGGACTTATATTCGTCGGAAAAATCGAACCACCGGAAATCGATTCACCCATACCCCTTTCGATAACCGCTTTTATCTTTTCTATCTCTTCTGGCCTATTACGAAGCGCAACGAAAATCTTGTAAAGCTCTTTTAGCTGCCTTTTATCTTCGTTGTTTGCGCCGTCAGGCGCAAACAAATCCATGAACTCTTCCTCTTTGGAATCATTGACAACTCTCCCGAAACCTATCGCTTGAAGAAATTTATTTCCAGAGTCACCACTCCTCATTAATATCTTGAAGATGTTTATACAGCCACACCGCAAGAGCTTCTGCTGAATAGTGAAGATACCATGTCATCTTGCTGACGATTTCTCGATATTGCATCCTGTCTCCAATTTGCCCTAAGTATTAACCAAGGATATTATATACCAAAATCTCAGAAACGTGTCAGTGCTATCAAAAAGCTCCCGTCACAATCATATCAGTTCACGATAAAGACTACATTTCACTTACAGTCATAGCGAAGTTTCGCGATCCAAACGATCCGTTCCAAGTAATCGCAAACTGGATGCGGCTCATATTGTAGGCGAGGATTGAGCACTTGGATTATTGCCCCCCCACACACGTAATGGGAGACAAATCTACGGGGTTGATATCTTGTCCTATTGCGCTTCGATCATAGACGTACAGAAATGCGCGAGCTTTGGAATGTCATCCTTTGCGGTCTTCCACACCATCTCTTTGTCGACAGCGCCATACCTGCGAGCAAACCAAATTCGCATCCCCCGAATCGCCGGCCAAGGAATCGCGGCAACACTATGGTCACGACGAAACTCGTCACTGAGCTTTCCCGCCATTTCCCCAATCTGCATGATGTTCATGGAAATACTGTTGAAGTAATCCTTGTCAGCCGAAAAGGCTTCGAAGGAATCGCCAAAACGCGATATCGTGCTCTGAATGTCCCTGCAATAGGCGAGGATTGCCTGGAGATAAAGAGCATCTTTATCCTGCATAGACTTCCACCATCTCCCTGCTTGCAGCGTCCGCGAAACCGGGGATTGCAAAACCGCCTCTCTCGTCTCTGATGGACTCCAGCGTCACAAGATCGATCTCTCCGAAAGCCTTCTCGAAATCCGAATATAACGCACCCATGTCGAAAAGCGAAAGAATGCGGGATCCTTTCTTTTCAATAATGAAATCAATATCGCTCTTCTCTTTGGCCGTCCCCTTCGCATAAGACCCAAAGACAAAAACTTTCTTGATGCCGTATTTCTCCGCAATCGGACGCGTACGTTTCCTTATCTCATCCATCGTATACATACCAAAATACT
>JAISTF010000086.1 GCA_031272745.1 Eubacteriales Family XIII. Incertae Sedis bacterium | reverse complement strand
CTGCGTCCCCGCGCGGCCGGCCAGCGCGCGCGCGAGGTCCACGCCCGCCGCATTCACCGCGTCCGCACCCTGGCTGCCGCCGAAGAGCAGCACCGCCTGCGCGTCCGCCCCGATCCCGTACGCCGCGCGCAGCGCGTCCCGCCGCCCCGCGGCCTCCGCAAACGCCTCGCGGATCGGGTTGCCCGTGACCGACAGTTTCTCCTGATCCCGAAAATGCGGCGCGGCCGCCGCGAAGCCGAGGAAGACCTGATCCGCGTAGCGCGCCGATAAGCGGTTGGCCAGCCCCGGCAGCACGTTTTGCTCCTGCAAATACACGCGCACACCCGCGCGGTGCGCCTCGCGCGCGACGGGCCCGACGACGTAGCCGCCCGTGCCGAGCACCGCGTCGGGCGCAAAGCCGGAAATGATCTTCCGCGCCTGCCCGCAGGCCCGCCGGAAATCCGCGAGCGACTTCAGCGCGCGCACGGGATTCTTGCGGTCGAGGCCGTGCGCGTCGATCTCGACATGCTCGTAGCCCGCGTCGCCGACGAGGTCGCGGCCGATGTCCTCCGCGCCGCCGACGAAGAGGATGCGCGCGGACGCGTCGCGCGACCGGATGCGGTCCGCGACCGTGAGCGCGGGATAGAGATGCCCGCCCGTCGCGCTGCTGGCGATGAGGACGTTCATGAGGCTTCCTCCCACGGGCGCAGCCGCTCCTCGGGCGCGAGCGCCGGGTCCTTGCGCGAGATGCTCAGCATGATGCCCATGAGGAACATGAAGAGCACGACCGCGTTGCCGCCGTAGCTGATGAACGGCAGGATGACGCCCGTCGGCGGCAGCAATGACGTCACGACGCCGATGTTCAGCACGACCTGCACGGCCATGAGCGCTGTCACGCCCGCGCCGATCAGCATGTCAAAGCGCGTCCGCGCACGCATCGAAATCAGCATGCACCGCCAGATGAGCACAAGGAAACCGAGCATCAGCAGGATGCACCCTATGAAGCCCGTCTCCTCGCCGACGATCGCGAAAATGAAGTCGTTTTGCGCCTCCGGCAGCCACAGCGCCTTCTCGACGCTGTTGCCGAGGCCCACGCCCGTCAGCCCCCCGCTGCCGAGCGCGAGCAATCCCTGCACGGTCTGGTAGAAATCGCCCTGCGCGTCCGAGAACGGGTCAAGGAAGCCCGTGACGCGCGCGAGGTGTTCGCCCTCCCCCGTCTGGATCAGGAAGTACAGGCCGATCGCGCCGATGGCGATGAGCGCGATCAGATAGCCGATGCGCACGCCCGCGAGAAACATGATGACAAAGATCGTGATGACGACGATGCCCGCCGTCGAAAGGTTCGGCTCCTTATAAATGAGGAAAAACAACACCAGCATGAGCACGAGCACGGGCGCGACGCCGACGCGCAGCGTCTTCACGCCTTTGCTGTATTTCGTGTAATACCACGCGAGGAAGATGATGACGGCGAGCTTCGTGAACTCCCCGGGCATGAAGGTCAGCCCGCCTTCCCCACCGACGCCGATCCAGCGCGTCGCGCCGTTGACCGTGACGCCGAGCGGCGTGAAGAGCGCGAGCAACATGAGCAATGAAAACGCCATGATCCACACGGCGGCCCGTTTGTACAGCGCCGTCGGCAGGAACGACACGATGACCATGACGATGATGCCGACTGCAGCCCAGATCGCCGCGCGCTGCAAATAGTAGTAGGGGCTCAGGTTTTGCGTGATTGTGCTGTAATAACTCGCGCTGAACACCATGACGAGCCCGAACAGCACGAGCGCGATGACGATGATGAGCAGCGGGACGTCGATGCGGCCGATGCGGAATTTGATCTTCATGCGCTTCCGTCCTTCCCCGCGGCCTCTTTGAAATGCGCCCCGCGCTGTTCATAGTTTTCGTACATATCCCAGCTCGCACAAGCCGGCGAGAGCAGCACCGTGTCGCCGGGCTCTGCGGTCCGCCGTCCCTCGGCGACGGCCTCGTCCATGTCCTTCGCGAAGCGGATGTCGTCGTAGCCCAGCGCCCGCGCGGTCTCCGCGATTTTTTCGGCCGTCGCGCCGAGCAGGATCAGCGTCTTCACGCGCCCCTTGCCGGCCTCGAGAAATTCCGTGAAGTCCGCGTGCTTGTCGTAGCCGCCCGCGATGAGCAGGATGTCCTTCTCCACCGCTTCGAGCGCCTTGATCGCGGCGTCGGGGTTTGTGCCCTTCGAATCGTTGACGTAACGCACGCCGCCCGCTTCACAGACGAGTTCGAGGCGGTGCTCGACGCCCGCGAACGTGCGCAGCGTATCCGCGATGACCCGCGGGTCGATGCCGGCCGCACGGGCCGCCGCCGCCGCCGCGAGCGCGTTTTCGAGGTTGTGCGCGCCCGGGATGCGAACGTCCTTCGCCGCGAGCACGGTCTCCTCCCCGCCGTCCGCGCGGCGGAGCACGATGTTTCCTTCTACTATATAGGCCGCGCCCTCCTCGGCGGGCGCGCGCCGACGGCTGAACGGCACGGGACGCGCCTTGCACGACGCCGCGAGCGGCGCGACGAGCGAATCGTCCGCGTTGTAGACAAAGGCGTCGTCCGCCTCCTGGTTTGCGAGGATCTTCGCCTTCGCGGCCAAATAGCCTTCGACGGTGCCGTGGCGGTCGAGGTGGTCCGGCGTGAGGTTGAGGAAGACGGAGATGCGCGGCCGGAACGCCTCCGTCGTGTCCAACTGAAAACTGGACACTTCGGTGATCAGCCAGGTGTCGTCCGTCGCCGCACGCGCGCAGGTCAGCACGGGGATGCCGATGTTGCCCGCAACGACGGTGCTGCGCCCCGCGGCCTTGAAGATCTCCCCGAGCAACGTCGTCGTCGTCGTCTTGCCGTTTGTCCCCGTGACCGCGACAAAGGTTCCGCGGCCGAGCAGGTAGGCCAGCTCGAGCTCGCCGAGGATCTTCGCCCCGCGCGCCCGCGCCTTCTCGATGAGCGGCAGCGTGAGCGGCACGCCGGGGCTCGGCACGACGAGATCGAAATCCCCCTCCGGCTCCGGCGCCCCGTCTTTGGAATCAAAACAGACAATGCGCAAATCGTTATTCGAAAGGGCTTCGAATACGGCGTTTCCGGACAATCCCATGCCCACAATCAAAATGTTTTTGTAGCCAAAATCGTCCATACCGTGACCCCTGCGCACAGCGCGAGCGTGACCGTCGTGAAGACCGCCGTGACCTTGCGCTCGTGCCAGCCCGACAGTTCAAAATGATGATGCAGCGGCGCCATCTTGAAGATGCGCCTGCCGCCGCGGAGCTTGTAGCTCCCGACCTGCAGGATCACCGACAGCGCCTCGATAACAAAGATGAACCCGCACACGGGCAAAAGCAGCTCCGCGTGGCAGAGCACCGCGCCCGCCGCGAACCCGCCGCCGAGCGCGAGCGAGCCCGTGTCGCCCATGAAGATCTTCGCGGGGTGGCGGTTGAAAAGCAGGAAGCCAAGGCACGCGCCGGCCATCGCCGCAAAAAACATCGTATCGCCCGAGGCGAGGTGCACGTTTTCGAGCACGAGCGCCCCGTTTTTCAGCGCGCAGAGCCCGAAGGCGAGCACGGCGATGACGGGGTAGAACAGCGCGAGCACCGAGGACACGCCGGCCGCAAGCCCGTCGAGGCCGTCCGTCAGGTTCACCGCATTGACGGCGGCAACGACGACGAAGGCGATGTACGGCAGGATGAAATACCCGATGTTCACGGACTTCCACGCGAACGGGATGAGGATCCATGTGCCGTAGCCCGCCGCGAAGACGTACCAGCAGGCGAAGATCAACCCGACCGCGATCTGCAGCGCGAGCTTGTGGCGCGCGCGCAGGCCGAGGTTGCGCCGCTTCGTGATTTTCTGATAATCGTCGAGGAACCCGACCGCACCGAACAGCAGCGTCATGCCGAGCATCACGATCTTTTCCGGCGTGAAGCCGTTCACGAGGATGGCCGCCGCGGTGCCGGCCGCGATGCCGCAGAGGATCGCGGCGCCGCCCATCGTCGGCGTGCCCTGCTTGCGCCGGTGCTCCTCGGGCGCCTCGTCGTAGATCGGCTGCAGGTTGCCGATGCGCTTCAGGTACGGGATCAGCGCGTTCGTCACGAGCGCGGTCACGACGAGCGCGACGGCGAGAGGAATCACCATCGACAAAGCGAAATACCGTTCGGCGTCCGGAAAGATCATGCGAGCAGCGCCTCCACGACTTCTTCCATGCGCAGCGAGCGCGAGCCCTTGACGAAGACGACGTCGCCATCCTGCACGTCGGCTAGCAGGCGCGCGACGAGCGCGGGCTTTTCAGAGAACCACAGGTCCGCGCGGTCGGCGCCGCCGGCGATCTTGCGGGCCTTGTCGCCGTAGGTGTAGACGTCCCGCACGCCGAGCGCGGCTGCGAGGCGGCCCGTCTCGAAATGCAGCCGCTCCGACTCCGCGCCGAGCTCGTTCATGTCCGCGAGCACCGCGATCTTGCGCGCGCCGGGGCAGGCCGAGAGGTATTCGAGCCCGCTGCGCATGCTGTCCGGGCTCGCATTGTACGTGTCGTCGATGACGAGCACGCCGCCCTTGCGGATCGGCTGCAGGCGGTGCGGCGTGACCGTGAGCGTGCGGAGCGCCTCGGCCGCGGCCGCGATCGAGATGCCGAGCCGCAGGCAGATGGCCGCCGCCATCGCCGCGGACGTCGCCGCGTACGCGCCGGGGATCGGGAGCGCGAAGCGTTCGCATTCCCCCTCCTCGCGCGTCTCCTCGCAGATTTCGCAGGTCAGCGCACCGTCCTCCGTGTAGCGGATGTCGCGCACGCGGTAGTCCTCGCCGATTTTTACGAGGGAAAATCCCTGCTCGCGCGCACCCGCCTCCGCGAGCGCCACAAGCCCCGCGTCGTTGTTCGGGTCGATGACGAGCGCGTCCCCCGCGCCGAGAAACGACGCGATCTCGTATTTCGCGAGCCGGATGCCGTCGTCCGAATCGAAATGCTCGCGATGCGACACGCCGACGTTTGTGATCGCGCACGCGTTCGGCCGCGCGATCTCGCACAGCCTTTTGATTTCCCCCGGCCATTCCATCCCCATCTCGAGCACGAGCACTTCCGTGTCCGCCGGCATCGAGAGGATCGTCTTCGGCACGCCGATCTGGTTGTTGAAATTGCCCTGCGTCGCGTGCGTCTTCAGCGCCTTCGCGCAGATGCACGCGATCATATCCTTCAGCGTCGTCTTGCCGACGCTGCCCGTGATCGCAATCACGAAGGGGTCGACCTCGTGCAGCCACGCGGCGGCCGCGTCCTGGTAGGCGCGCAGCGTGTCGCCCACGACGGCGACCTCGCCCGCGAAATCCGCCGGCACCTTCGACGCGTCCGACACGACCATCTTCGACGCCCCCTTCGCGGCGACCTCCGCGAGATGGTCATGCGCGTCGTGCGTCTCGCCGATCAGGGCAAAAAACACATCGCCCGGTTGTAAGGTTCGGGAATCTGTGGAAACGTTATTCATCAATTCTTGTACAGGAACACCGTCCCGCCCTCCTGCGCGCGCATCCCGGGTTTCGGATACTGGTCTACGATCGTGAAGTTTTCGCCCGGTACGTTCTCCTGCCCGCTCGCGACGAGGCCGATCTGCGCGAGCCAGTCGTTCGCCTCGAAATACGTCAGCCCCGTGAGATCCGGCACCTCGATCTTGCCCGCTTCCATCGTCGCGAGCTCGTCCTCCGTGTAGCTCGGCTTCACGTTGAGGTAGCGCAGCACCTCGCCCGTGATCTTCTTCAGCGTCGGCCCCGCCGTCTCGACGCCGTAGAACCCGACGCGCGGCGTGTCGCAGAGCACGAGCGCCACGAAGCGCGGTTCGTCGATGGGCGCGATGGCCGTCATCGAGCCGATGCGTTCCGAAAGCACGTACTCGCCGTTCACGAGCTTCTGCGACGTGCCCGTCTTGATACCGATTTTGTAGCCCGTGAGGTCGCCGCCCTTCACGCCGTTTTCGACCGCGACGTAGTCCATGATCTCGCGCACCTCGCGCGCCGTCTCCTCGGAGATGACCTGGCGCTTGATCTTCGTCGGGAATTCCAGGGCGAGGTCGCCGTTCGCGTCCGCGAGCCCCTTCGCGACGCGCGGCTGCATGTATTTCCCGTCGTTCGCGAGCGAGGCCACGACGCTGATCATCTGGATCGGCGTCACAGAAAGCCCCTGCCCGAACGACATCGTCGACAGGCCCACGGGGATGGCCGTCTGCTCGTCCTGGATGAGCGGGTTTGCCTCGCCGGGCAAATCGATGCCGGTCTTCTCCGTGATGCCGTAGAGCTCGAGATAGTTATAGAATCTCTCATATCCGAGTTTTTGAATAATCTGCATCATCGCGGGGTTGCACGAATTCTTCACGGCCGTGCGCACGTCCTGCGTGCCGTGGCCGCCCGGATAAACCCAGCACTGGATCAGGCGGTCGGCGACCTGGTACGCGCCGCCGCAGTAGAACGTGTCGGCGGGCGTCACCGCGCCTTCTTCGAGCGCGGACGAAACCGTGACGAGCTTGAAGACGGAGCCGGGCTCGTAGTCCTCGCTGATCAGCGGGTTGTGCCACATCTCGTTCAGGTATTCGGCCTGCTCCTCGGGTTCGAGGGCGCCGAAGACCTCGCGGTCCTCGTCCGCGATCGGCCGGCCGGGGTCGTTCGGGTCGAACAGTGCGTCGTCCGTTGAGGCAAGCGCGAGGATGTCGCCCGTCTTCGGGTCCATGACGATCGCCATCATACGGTCGGCCTGCGTCTCTTCCTTGCCTTCCGCGAGCGCCTGCTCGACGTAGTATTGGATCGTCTCGTCGATCGTGAGCATGACGGACAGCCCGTCCTGGCTCTCGTAGCGCGCCTGCTCGCCGCCCGTCAGGTCACCGCCCGCCGCGTCGGTGCTCGCGATGCGCCGCCCCGCGATGCCGGACAGGTAGCGGTTGTATTCGAGCTCGATGCCGCTCTGGCCGGTGCCGTCGTAATTGGTGCTGCCGAGGACGGTCGAGGCGAGCGTGCCGAGCGGGTATTTGCGGCTCCCGACGTCCTCGATTTCGATGACCTGCAATTCCTGCTCGTTGATGGCTTTGCGGATGTCCTCGACCTGCTGCTTCAGCACGTCGGACGCCACGCGCACACGCGGTGCATCCGCGTTTCGCTCAAACAGCGCCGTGATGTCCGTCTCGGATTTGCCGAGGGCTTCCGCGATGACCTTCGCGGCCATCTTCTTCTGCGTGTCCACGGACGCGACCTCGGCCTCGTCCTCCTCGTTGTAGGCTTTGAGGCGCACCCAGACGCGATACGTCGTCGTGCTGACCGCGAGCTCGTTGCCGTTGCGGTCGAGGATGCTGCCGCGCGTCGGCTTGATGCGCTCGTCCTTGACCTGGTACTCCGCGGCCTTCGACGCGTATTTTTCGTTTTGCACGATTTGGATCCAACCGACGCGGAACGTCAGGACGACAAACGCCGCGAGGATGATGATGAAGGCGGCGATCATGCGTCGGCGGATGACAAAGACGCCGACGTTCTCCGCCGCCGCGCCCCGCCTATTGCGGTTGCTGCGTTCCCGACTCGTCCGTCTGTTCAGGCGCTGCGTCCGTGGACTGCGCCGCCTGTCCGTAGTACGACCCATAGGCTTTTCCCTTGATGATTTCCGCGAATCCGGCTTCCGGCACCGGCACGTCCGCCAAATACACGTATTGGTCGTACGTCGGCTCCTTCATGCCAAGTTCCGTTTCCGCTTTTTCGCGCACCTGCGCGATGACCTGCGTCTGTTCGATGTCGACCTTGAGCCCGACGATGTCTTCCTCGGCTTGCGTGATGTTTTTCTTGAGCGCGTTGATCTCCTGCTGCGTCACGGCCGCAGCCGCGGCCATCTGAATCATGGCGAACGCGATCCCCGAGACGATGACGAGGATGAGGCAGATCACGCGGATTTCCGCGCCCGTCAGCGCATGCAGCCGCGGCAGCGCGTGGACGTCCGCGCGCGGCGCAGAGGCCGTAGCGGCGCCCGCGTAGGCGGCCGACGATGCATAGGCGGCATCGCCGTAGACGGCTTGCGACGCGTACGCGGCCTGCGATGACGCATAGGCGGCTTGCGACGGCGACACATACGGCGCGCGCGCGGCGGCCCTCGCCGCGGCGTACGACGCAGCCTGCGCCCGCTCCTGCCGGCGCGCCTGCCGTTCGTTATAAAATTGTTCCGCCGTCTGCGATGCCATACTTCCCTTCCGCTCTGTCATTCTCGGGCTTGTCCCGAGAATCCAGCTATAGTTTCTCGATCACCCGCAGCTTCGCGCTCCGCGCGCGCGGGTTCGCTTCCGTTTCCTCCGTCCCCGGCAGCACCGGCTTTTTCGTCACGCGCCGCGCGTCCGCCTGCCTGCCGCAGACGCACGCGGGAATGTCCTTCGGGCAGATGCACGGGTCCTCCCGCCCGCGGAACGCATCCTTCACAATGCGATCCTCCAGCGAGTGAAACGTGATGACCGCCAACCGTCCGCCGCTGCGCAAAGCGTCTATCCACGCGCCGAGCGCCCTTTCGAGCGACCCGAGCTCGTCGTTGACCTCGATGCGAATCGCCTGGAAGACGCGCTTCGCCGGGTGCGGGCCGCCTTGCCGCGCGCCCACGGGCACCGCCGCCTTGATGACACGCACGAGGTCGTCCGTTGTCTCGATCGGCCGCGCCGCGCGCTCCTTCACGAGGAAGGCCGCGATCCGCTTCGCCCAGCGCTCCTCGCCGTATGCGTAGAAGATTCGCGTGAGCGCCTCTTCGCCATACGTGTTCACCACGTCCCGCGCCGTGAGCCCTTCCGCGCCGTCCATCCGCATATCCAACGGCCCGTCGTGCATGTACGAAAAGCCGCGCGACGGCTCGTCCAACTGCCGCGACGACACGCCGAGGTCCAACAGTCCTCCGTCGAGACCGCCGATGCCCCGCTCCCGCAGCACGTCCGCGATCTCCTCAAAATTGCGGTTTTCAAAGTTCTTGCGGCAGGGGTACGCTTCGAGCGTCTCCCGCGCCGCCGCGATGGCTTCCGGATCCCTGTCGATCCCGACAAACGTCCCGTCCGCCCCGATCGCCTCGCATATCCGCGCCGCGTGGCCGCCGCCGCCGAGCGTCCCGTCCGCCACCGTCATCCCTGGCTTCAGGCGAAGCGCTTCGAGCGTCTCCGCCAGGAGTACCGGCGTATGGCGATAGTCCGCCGTCAATCCTTGCCGCCGTCCGGCTGCCCCGACGTCCTGCGCCGGAAACCGGCCGCCGCCGCCAAGAGCGCGCTCGCGTCCTCGCCGCCGTCGTCCATCACCTGCGCAAACCGTTCGCCGCTCCACAGCTCGACCATGTCTTCCATGCCCGCGAACACGACGTCCTTTTCAATGCCCGCGTACGCGAGGTACTCGGCCGGTATCAAAATCCTGCCGTGCCCGTCGATTTCGATCTCGCGGGAACTCGTGAGAAACCGGCGCTTGAGCTGCCGCGCGTTCGGGTCGTCGAACGGGTTGCCGTCCAAGTTCTCGGCCTTGAACCGCGTCCACGCCTCGGGCGCAAACAGGTACAGGCACGGATCGATACCCTTCACGAGCCAGATGCGCTCCGCGAGCCCGTAACGAAGTTTGGCCGGCACGACTGCCCGACCCTTGCTGTCGATGGAATTGATGTAGCTTCCTGTCAGCATGACCCCCGGTTCCCAACGCTTGATATACGGCAACGGTTATGAATAAAATATCCCACTTTCACCCTTTTTGCAAGTTTTTTTTCAAATAATCGGTTTCAATCTCCCACTTTTCACATAAATTTCACAAAATCGCCCCCGTCACTTCGCAAAATCCCGCATATGGTAGGGAATGCGCGTTCAGCCCCCAAATGCGGGACGGCGGAATATGCTATACTACGGTCATGTTTTATGAAGCGCGAAGAGCAGCCTGGGCGGAAATCGACCTCGGCGCCATCCGGGACAATTATTTGGCGTTGCGCCGCCTCGCGCCGGGCGCGGCTTTCGTCGTGTGCGTCAAGGGGGATGCGTACGGCCACGGGCTCGTGCGCGTGTCGAAGACGCTCGCGGACGCGGGCGCGGAATACCTCGGCGTCGCGACGCTCGCGGAAGCATCCGCCTTGCGCGCGGCCGGCATCGGCACGCCGATCGTGCTCTTCGGCGCCGCGCCGCGCGAAAACGTGCCGGACATCCTGCGCGAGCGCATCATCCCCGTCCTCACGACCTACGAGGACGCGCAGCTGCTCTCGGAAGCGGCGGCGCAAGACCCGTCAGGGCTGCGGGCGGAAATTTTTATTGCCGTGGAAACCGGCATGGGAAGGTTGGGATTTTTGCATTCCGTGAAGGGCTTCGACCAAATCCGCGAAATCTACGGGATGCCGGGGCTCTGCGTCAAGGGCATCTTCTCGCATTTCGCGACGGCGGACGAGGCGGACCCCGCGTTTGCGCTCGAACAGATCGCCCGCTTCGATGAATTCGACAAACAACTGATGTTGCAGGGGCTCGACTCGGGCGAGCGTACGATGGCCAACAGCGCGGCCATTATGAACTTCCCGCAGGCCCATTATGAAATCGTGCGTCCGGGCATCGCGCTCTACGGCATCTATCCGTCGGACGCGGTCGACCGCAGCATCGTCTCGCTGCGCCCCGCGATGTGCGTGAAAGCCGACATCGTCTATCTGCGCAACGTGCCGCCGGGCTTCTCCGTCAGCTACGGACGCCGCTTTGTGACGCAGCGCCCGAGCGCCATCGGCACGATTCCCATAGGCTACGCGGACGGCCTGCCGCGCTGCCTGACCGGAAACGCCTGGGCCTTGGTCGGCGGACGCCGCGCGCCCGTCGTCGGCACAATCTGCATGGACCTGTGCATGGTGGACGTCAC
>JAISTF010000040.1 GCA_031272745.1 Eubacteriales Family XIII. Incertae Sedis bacterium | reverse complement strand
TCGCCGCAG
This sequence comes from Eubacteriales Family XIII. Incertae Sedis bacterium, assembly GCA_031272745.1. Lineage (GTDB taxonomy): Bacteria > Bacillota > Clostridia > Peptostreptococcales > Anaerovoracaceae > WRFF01. Next base: position 6,538 of record JAISTF010000040.1, on the reverse strand, counting down.
CGACCCGCTTCATGATCTTGTTATTCAATTCTTCTGTCCTCCTTTTGCATACTTTTCGTATAAAATATATATGTTATTGTCCACCCCACATCTCTCTTTGTCAAGTGACTTCTATTATACTACACAATCCGCGCCGGTTTGCAGGCGAGGAAGTCGAGGGAGACGAGGTCGTAGCGCACGCCGTCGTGCTCGCCGCGGATGCCCTTCCCGAAGGCGGCGGGGCCGTGCAGGTGGCCGTAGACGACGCGGCGGATTTGCGGGTAGCCGCGGATCAGGTCGACGAACGGCGACGCAAACGAGGGCGCGATCGCGGGCGGAAAATGCATCGCGAGCAGGATTTCGCCCGCGCCGCGCTTCACGGCCGCGTCCAAGGAGAGCGTCAGCCGCGCCAGTTCGCGCGCGAGAATCTTCTCGTCGTCCGCGCCGTAGTCCTCGAGCCCCGGCAGCCCCCAACCCCGCGACCCGCAGACATACAAGCCGTCAATTTCGACGGAATCGTTCTGCAAAAACAGCATCTCCCCCGGCCACAGCGCGTTCAGCTTCTTGATCCCCTGCCACCAGAGGTCATGGTTGCCGCGGATGAGAATCTTGAACCCCGGCAGCGCGCGCAGCCATTCGAGGTCGGGCATCGCCTCCTCGGTCTTCAGCGCCCATGACGTGTCGCCGACGACGATCACGACGTCGTCCGCGCCGACTTCCGCGCGCCAGGACGCGGCCACGCGCTCGTCGTGCCGCGCCCACTCGGGGCCGAAAACGTCCATCGGTTTGTCGGAAGCGAACGAGAGATGAAGGTCCCCGATCGCAAAAATCTTACGCATCCGTCTTGTCGTCCGGCGGCGGTTCCGCGTGGTCCTTGAGCCGCGGCCCCTTGTCCCCGCTCCCGAACAGATAGATGATCTTGCCGTTCGGGTCGCGCTCGAACGGCGACGGCCGGCCGGAGCCGCCGCTCCCGCCGCTGCGCCGCGAAGACGAGAAATTGCTGAAAATCAGGAACAGCGCCCCGACGACCACGATCAACCCGAGTATGACCAAAGGCATCGTTTCTACCCTCCCGTGCCGACCCCGCTACGTCCGGATGCGGATATACGATCCGCCCGTGCGTCCGATTTCCTCGCCCGAGGTCACTTCAAAATATTCGTCGAGGCTCTTGAGGAAGAGCGACAGCTGCTTCGGCCGGTTCCACAGCGCCGGGTCGAATTCGGGGAAGCGCCGGTAGAGCACGTTCCCGATCGGCGCGATGTTGGCCCAATCGTCGCCGATGAGGTCCTCGTTTTCGATCGCCGTGATGATCGTGTCTAAGATTTTTTTCGGCACGTCCTGCTGCTGCGACTTCTTCGCCGACGACGAAGCGGAAGCCGCTGCGGACGCGGCCGCCGCCACATCCTTCGCGCCCGCGCCGCCGCCCGACCCGCGCCGCGCACGGCTTGCGCTCGCCGCCTTCTCGACCTTCTCCTGCGCCTTCTTGTTTTCGTCTAAATAGTAGAACTTCGTGCACGCGCTGACAAACGATTTGCTCATGTCGCGCTCGTTCGACCCCATGCCGATGACCTCGAGCCCCGAGTCCGCGATGCGCATCGCGAGCCGCGTGAAGTCGCTGTCGTTCGTGACGATGCACATGATGTCGATCGTCTTGGAATACAGCAGGTCCATCGCGTCAATAATGAGCGCCGAGTCGCTGCTGTTTTTACCGCGCGAATTTTGAATCTGCTGCACCTGCGAAAGCGCGTGCTCCGAGACGATCTTGTTCCATTTGCGCGCCTGGCTCGAACGCGACTCCGAGGAAAAATCCCCGTAGATGCGCTTGACGGTCGCGCGCCCTTCGAGCGACGCCTTGTCCAAGATCTCGTCGATGTTCTTCACGTCGATGTTCTCGGCGTCGATGAGCACCGCCACTTTTTTGTCTTTGTTTTCGTTCAATCTATTCTTCCATCCTTTGATTCTCTATCGAGTCCCCCGGCGGCACGATCGGCCACACGTTTTCGTCGATGTCCACGTCGCACGCGATGACGGCCGCCTTGCCCGTCGCGCGCGCGGCCTTGATCGCGCCCTTCAAATCGGACACGTTGTCCACGCGCCAGCCCGAAAGCCCGAACGCCTTCGGCAGCGTCTCGTAATCGACGACGTCGGGCAGATCCGTCGCGGAAAACCGCTTCTCCCAGAACAGCCCCTGCCACTGCCGCACCATGCCGAGCGTACCGTTGCGGATCACGAAGACCGGAATCGCAAGCCCCTGGATGCGCGCCGTGATGAGCTCGTTCATGTTCATGCGGAAGCTGCCGTCGCCCGTGATGAGCACGACGTCCTTGTCCGGACAGCCGATCTTCGCGCCGATCGCGGCGCCGAGCCCGAAGCCCATCGTGCCCATGCCGCCGCTCGTGATGAGCTTGCGCGGCTTCGCAAACGGCCAGTGCTGCGCCGTCCACATCTGGTGCTGCCCCACGTCGGTCGCCACGATGCAGTCGTCGCCGAACGCCCCGTAGATTGTGTCAATAATCGCCTTCGGCGTGAACCGCCCGTCGCCGTCCGGAATCTCGCGCTTCCATGACGCAATGCTTGCAAGCCATTCCTTGCGCTCCTGTTTTTTCACGAGTGGCAGGAGCTGCGCGAGCACGTCCTTCACGTCGCCGATGACGCGGAAGTCCGCCTTCACGTTTTTGTCCACTTCCGCGCGGTCGATGTCGATGTGCACGACCGTCGATTTCTTCGCGAAGCCGCTCGTGTCGCCCGTGATGCGGTCGGAAAACCGCGCGCCGACCGAGATGAGCAGGTCGCAGTTTTGCACCGCCAGGTTGGACTCGCGCTCGCCGTGCATGCCCATGATGCCGAGCGACAGCGCGTCCTTGCGCGGGAAACACCCGAGGCACATCAGCGTCGTCGCGACGGGGATGTGCGCCTTGTGCGCGAGCTTCGTGAGCTCCGCCGACGCATCCGCGATGCGCACGCCGCCGCCCGCGTGAATCACGGGCCGCGCGGCCCCGTTGATCAGCTCCGCAAGCCTTTTGATCTTCTCCGTGCGCACGGCCGGCACGGGAAATTTCTCCGAAGGCCCCGCCGCCTTTTCGTACTCGCACGTCGCGACCATGAGGTTTTTCGGCACGTCGACGAGCACCGCGCCGGGCCGGCCGCTCGCCGCGATTTGGAATGCCTCGCGAATGGCAGGGGCAATTTCCTCGACCCTCCGAAGCGCAAAACTGTGCTTGGTGATGGGCAAGGTGATTCCGATGATGTCGACTTCCTGAAACGCGTCGCGCCCGATGGAATCGACGGGCACCTGGCCCGTGATGACGACCATCGGCGAACTGTCGATGTTGGCCGTCGCGATGCCCGTGACCGTGTTCGTCGCGCCCGGACCGCTCGTCGCGAAGCAGACGCCGACCTTGCCGGTCGCGCGCGCGTAGCCGTCGGCCGCGTGCGTCGCGCCCTGCTCGTGCGCCGTCAGGATGTGGCGGATGCGGCCGTCCGACGTATAGTCGTACAGCGCGTCGTACAGCGGCATGATCTGCCCGCCAGGGTAGCCGAAAATCGTGTCGACCCCCTGTTCGAGCAGGCACTCCATGATGATTTGCGAGCCGGTCAGGATCATTCTTTGCCCCACGAATACATCTTGCGCAGCTCCGCGCCGACCTTTTCGAGCGGGTGCTCCGCGTGGATGCGCCGCGTCGCGAGGAAGTGCGGCCGGCCGACCTTGTTCTCCGTGATCCATTTGTTGGCGAACGTCCCGTCCTGGATCTCCGCGAGGATCTTCTTCATTTCTTTCTTCGTCTTGTCCGTGATGACGCGCTTGCCCGTCTCGTAGTCGCCGTACTCGGCCGTGTTGCTGATCGAGTCGCGCATCTTCGCGAAGCCGCCCTGGTAGATGAGGTCGACAATGAGCTTCATCTCGTGGATGCACTCGAAATACGCGCTCTCCGGCTCGTAGCCCGCGTCGACGAGCGTCTCGTAGCCCGCCTGCATCAGCGCCGTAACGCCGCCGCACAGCACGGCTTGCTCGCCGAACAGGTCGGTCTCGGTCTCCTCGCGGAACGTCGTCTCGAGCACGCCCGCGCGCGCCGCGCCGATGCCCGCCGCGTACGCGAGCCCCACGTCGTACGCCTTGCCCGACGGATTCTGGTAGACCGCGATGAGGCTCGGAACGCCCTTGCCCTCGAGGTATTCGCTGCGCACCGTGTGGCCCGGGCCCTTCGGCGCGACCATGATGACGTCGACGTCGGGCGGCGGCGCGATCTGCTTGAAGTGGATGTTGAAGCCATGCGCAAACGCGAGCGTCTTGCCTTCCTTCAGGTTCGGCTCGATGCTCTCCTTGTAGATGTCCGCCTGCCGCTCGTCGGGCACGAGGATCATGATGACGTCCGCCTGCTTCGCCGCGTCCGCCGCCGTCGCGACCTTCAGCCCCGCGTCCTCGGCCTGCTTCCAGCTCTTGCTGCCTTTGTACAGCCCGACGACGACGCTGACGCCGCTCTCCTTCAGGTTCAGCGCGTGCGCGTGCCCCTGGCTCCCGTATCCGATGATCGCAACGGTCTTCCCGTCAAGGACCTTGATGTCCGTATCGCCCTGATAGTAAATCTTCGCCATGTGAAACTTCTCCTTCTGCTCTGTCACTACACATTTCAAACAGATATTTTACCACATTGCGCCGCGTTCGTCATTTTGCCTTCTTCATTTTACCGCAGCCCCGTCCACAGCAGCGACGAATGTTTTCATGGGCGCAATACATGTACGATTTCCCATTTGCTCAATGACGAGGATTCCTGTATACTGAAACTCAATGAGAATGTGGCGCATCAATAGATCAAACAGAAAGGAGTGATCGATATGGCGACAAGCAGTATTTTCAGCAACATACAGATACGCGACGAAGAGTCGTGCCGATCGTTGGCAGATGCCATTGAGTCCTCTATGCGCGCGAAGACGAAAGAATCATCCATACCAAAAGGCATCAAAGTCGTCGAGAGTGTGGAAGAGGCAAAACGCATTTTTGCCAAGAGGGGATAGGCATTAAGGTTACGCATTCAATATCCGAATTTTGCTGGAATCACTTTTTTTCGCAATAATACAAGAAATGTGTTTCACATGCACATTTTTCATATGAAAAATGTGCGAAACGCACACGTTTCGGCCATATAGGCAGCTACGCGTTCTGCCGCTGGCGCAGGTAGGCGTCGCAGGACTTGGCCGCGTTCATGCCTTCGAGGATGGCCCAGACGACGAGCGAGGGGCCGCGGCGCATGTCGCCGCAGGCGAAGACCGTCGGCAGCGAGGTGCGGTAGTCGCTTTCGCCGGCCGCGACGAAACCGCGCGCGTCCACGGCGAGGTTCATCTGGTCGATGAGGCCGCGCTCGGGACCCGTGAAGCCCATCGCCGTCAGCAGCAGCCCGCAGGGCCGCTCCTTCTCGGAGCCCGTGACCTCGACGGGCGTCATGCGCCCGCCCGCGCCCTGCTCCCAGCGCACGCCGACCGTCAGCACGCTTTCGACGCGCCCGCCCGCGCCCGCGCGGATCTCCTTCACCGTCGTCAGGTATTCGCGCGGGTCCGCCCCGAAGAGCGCCTCCGCCTCATCCTGTCCGTAGTCCGTCTTGAAGACGCGCGGCCACAAAGGCCACGGGTTGCCGGCCGCCCGCTCGCGCGGCAGCTGTGGCATGATCTCAAACTGCGACGCGCTCTTCGCCCCGCGCCGGATGGCCGTCGCGACGCAGTCCGTGCCCGTGTCGCCGCCGCCGACGACCACGACGTCCTTGCCGTCACAGTCCATCACGCCCGGCATCGGCGTGCCGTCCAACAGATTCTTCGTCGACGCCGTCAGATACGCGATTGCCGTGACCACACCCGGCAGGTCCGCCCCCGGCACGTCGATGCGCCGCTCCGCCGTCGAGCCCGCGCACAGCACCATCGCGTCGAAGTCGCGCATCAGCGACAGCACAGGATAGTCCGCCCCCACGTCCGCGTTCAGCGTGAAGCGCACGCCCTCGTCCTGCATGAGCGCCACGCGCCGCGTCACGAGGTCCTTCGACAGCTTCATATTCGGAATGCCGTACATCAACAGCCCGCCTGCGCGGTCCTGTCGCTCAAACACCGTCACGGAATTGCCGAGCTTGTTCAGCGTGTCCGCGCACGCGAGTCCGGCCGGCCCGCTGCCGACGACCGCCACGCGCTTGCCCGTATTCGTTTTCGGATAACGCGGCTGCAGACCCTTCTCCATCGCTTCGTCGATGACGCGTCGCTCGATTTCCTTGATGGTCACGGGCGGTTCGTGCTCGCCGAGCGTGCACGAGCCCTCGCACAGCGCAGGGCAGACCCGCGACGTGAACTCGGGGAAGGGGTGTGTCATCGAGAGCCGCTCGTACGCGAGCGCCGGCTCGCCGCGGTAGACGAGGTCGTTGATCTCGGGAATCAGGTTGCTCAGCGGACAGCCGATCGAGCCGCCCTGCACGAGGAACCCCGCGTGGCAAAACGGCACGCCGCAGTCCATGCACCGCGCGCTCTGCGTGTGGATCGCCTCCGCGCTCTGCGGCACGACAAATTCGTCCCAGTCGCGCACGCG
>JAISTF010000194.1 GCA_031272745.1 Eubacteriales Family XIII. Incertae Sedis bacterium | reverse complement strand
TTCTCTTCCGCCTCGACCAGTTTGATGACGACATAATCGTTGATTGGTTTGATCCCAAACTTCGCCATTTCCACTCTGCTCCTTTCCGATTGCAATGGTTTGTGTGTTGTTAGCACTCTGTCTTGGTGAGTGCTAAAATCCATTATTACCGCATTCCGCGCTCTTGTCAAGGGGTTTCGCGAAAAAAATTATGCGGTTTTTTCGTATTTTCGCGCAAAGCTGCCGAAAAGAATGATAGAATAACGGGCATGGCGGGTTTTGAAATATTGATCACAGCGGGCGGGACTTCCGAGAAGATTGACGAGGTGCGCCGCATCACGAATTCGGGGACGGGGCGGCTCGGGGCGCTGGTCGCGGAGACGTTTGCCGCGGGGTGCGCGGAGTGCCGCGTCACCTATCTGTGCTCGGCGTCCGCCGTGCGGCCGAACATCTCCGCGCTCGATGTGCGCGTCTGTGACGACGTGCTCACGCTGAAGGCGGCGGTGGAGCGCGTCTGCGCGGAGCGGCGGTTTGACATCGTCGTCCACAGCATGGCCGTCGGGGACTATCTCGTGCGCGAAGTGCGGGACGCGTCCGGCGATTTGCTCGACCCGAACGGAAAGATTTCCTCGGATCTCGACCGGCTCGTCGTGACGCTCGAAAAGGCGCCGAAGATCATCTCGTTGCTGCGCGGGCTCGCGCCGGACGCGGCGATCGTCGGCTTCAAGCTGCTGTCGGACGCGTCCGACGAGGAGCTCGTGCGCGTCGGCCTCGGCCTGCTCACGAAGAACCGCTGCGACTACGTGCTCGCAAACGATATGCGCACCGTGCGGTCGGATAGGCACGAAGGGCTGCTCGTCGCCGCTGACGGGACATACGAGCGCGCGGTCGGCAAGACGGACATCGCCGCGCTGATCGTCCGGCGCGCGACGGCGCTGGCGGGCGGGCGGCAGGATGCCGCCCCTACAAACCATTTGTAGGACGACAGTGAAGCAATTGTAGGGGCGGCATCCTGCCGCCCGAAGAAGGGAGAATGAGTGTGCATCGAATCCTATTGGGCGTGACGGGGGGCATCGCCGCGTACAAGGCCTGCGAGGTCGCGAGCCGCCTCGTGAAAGAGGGCCTCGCGGTCGACGTCGTGATGACGAAGAACGCGCAGGAATTCGTCCGCCCGCTGACGTTCCAGACGCTCGTAAAAGCGCCCGTGTACACGGACGCGTTCGCGCCGATCGAGGACTATTCGGTGGAGCATATCTCGCTCGCGAAGCGCGCGGACATCTGCCTCGTCTGTCCCGCGACGGCCAATGTGATCGGCAAGCTCGCGGGCGGCATCGCGGACGATCTGCTCACGACCGTGCTCATGGCCGCGTGGCAGAAGCCGCTCTTGCTCTGCCCCGCGATGAACACCGCCATGCTGGAAAGCCCCGCCTTTCGGGAAAACCTCGCAAAGCTGCGCGCGCGCGGGGCGCACGTCGTCGAGCCGGGCGAAGGGACGCTCGCCTGCGGGGATGAAGGCAAAGGCCGGCTCGCGGAACCGGAAATCATCGTTGCGGCTGTACGCAGCGTGGTCACATCATTATTGTAAAAATAGGGAAAGGGAAAGGGAGAGAGAATGCATTTTGACCATTTGGACAAGACGGACATCGCTGTGGCGGATATGATCCGCCGCGAGCAGGCAAGGCAGGAGCGCAAGATCGAGTTGATCGCGTCCGAAAACTTCACCTCGGCGGCTGTCATGGAGGCGGTGGGCAGCGTACTCACAAACAAATACGCCGAGGGATACCCGGGGCATCGGTATTATGGGGGCTGCGAGCACATCGACGAGGTCGAAAGCCTCGCCCTCGCGCGCGTGAAGGAGCTTTACGGCGCCCACTACGCAAACGTCCAGCCGCATTCCGGCGTGAACGCAAACCTCGCCGTGTACTTCGCGCTGCTGCGGCCCGGTGATACCATCATGGGCATGCGGCTCTCCGAGGGCGGGCATCTGACGCACGGCAGCCGGCCGAACCTTTCGGGCCAATACTACCACTACATCTCCTATGGGCTGCATCCCGAGACCGAAACGATCGACTACGACGACATCCTCGCGAAGGCGAAGGAGTATCGGCCGAAGCTGATCATCTCCGGCGCTTCGGCCTATCCGCGCATCATCGACTTCGCGCGCTTCCGCGCCATCGCGGACGAGGTAGGGGCGTTGCTGATGGCGGACATCGCGCACATCGGCGGGCTCGTCGCCGCGGGCGAGCACCCGACGCCGGTCGGCCTCGCCCACGTCGTGACGTCCACCTCGCACAAGACGCTGCGCGGGCCGCGCGGCGGGTTCATCCTCGCGGACGAGGAATTCGGGGCGAAGATCGACAAGGCGATTTTCCCGGGCGTGCAGGGCGGACCGCTCGAACACGTCATCGCGGGCAAGGCCGTCTGTTTCAAGGAGGCGCTGGAGCCGTCGTTCAAGACCTACCAGCAGCAGATCCGCAAGAACGCGCGCGCGCTCGCGGACACGCTCATGGCCGAAGGCTTCCATCTCGTTTCCGGCGGCAC
>JAISTF010000172.1 GCA_031272745.1 Eubacteriales Family XIII. Incertae Sedis bacterium | reverse complement strand
GTCGCTTCGTCCTCGATGACGATGCCGCCCGTCTCCGTCTCCGCCACGGTCGCGTCCCCTTTGCTGCTGCTGCCCGTGCCGAGGCCGATCTTGTCGCCGAACCCGACCAGCAGGACGATCACGACGACGACGACGATGATCAATACGATCAGCAATGTTTTCTTCTTTTCCATTTGCACCTTTCCCCTTTCGCGTGCTCTATCCTATCACAGTTTGCCCCTGCGTTGCAAGTCTACACTGAGTGCCGTCTGCTGACTGCCACGTTTCCCAATATTGTCACCCTGCGCGGAGCGAGCGTAGCGAGCGCAGTCGCAGGGTCCAGCCGCTTACAACGCGAGCACCTCTTCCGTCTTGTCGATGAAAAACCGCATCTGCTCCGGCGTGCCCGTGCTGATGCGAAACCACGTCTTCCACCGCTCGCCCCACAGGTACCCGGGCCGGATGATGACGCCGCGCTTCTGCAGCTCCTCGAAAAACCGCTGCGAGTCGAGCCCCGTGTCCGTCCAGATGAAATTCGAGTAAGACGGAAAACTGACCCAGCCTTTTGTCTGATAATAATCCAATAATGTCTGTCTGGCTTTCGCATTTTCCGCCGCGTACCAGTCGCGGTACTCCGTGTCCTCGATCGCGCCGCGGGCAGCCGCGATGGCGAGGCGGTTGAGCTTGAACGACGGGCCGACCATGCCGAGTTTCTGCGCGATGTCCGGCGAGGTGATGATGTAGCCGAAGCGCACGCCCGCGAGCCCGTAGGTCTTGGAAAACGAGCGCAGGACGAGCGTGTTCGGGCGCCTGCCTATGAGTGCGATGTTGTCCTTCGGGTAGTCGGGCGAGACGGCCGCGAGCTCGTAGTACGCCTCGTCGAGGAACAACACGACGTCCTCGGGCAATTCGCGCACGATGCGGTCGAGCTCGGCCTGCGAGGCGACGTGGCCCGTCGGGTTGTTCGGGTTGCAGACGAAAAAGAGCTTCGTCTTTTCGTTCACGGCGCCGAGCATCCCGTCGATGTCGTAGCCGAGCCCCTTCATCGGCACCTGCACGGTCTTGCCGCCGAGGATGGACGTCGCGATGCGGTAGACGTCGAACGTCGGGTCCGCGACGACGATCTCGTCGCCCTCGTTGATGAACGTGAGCGCGACCTGCCAGAGCAGGCCCTCGCCGCCGGAGCCGACGACGAGCTGTTCCTGCCGTATGCCGAGCATCTGCGACAACTCCTTCATCAGGTCGAACGGGTAGGTCTCCGGATAGAAGATGAGCTCGGGCAGCTCGGCGCGGATGGCGTCGAGCGCCTTCGGCGACGGCCCGAACTGGTTCTCGTTGGACGCGAGCTTCTCGATGCGGTCGAGCCCGTACTCGCGCCGCACCGCCTCGATGGGCTTGCCCTGCACATAGGGCTTGAACTGCGCCAGCTCTCTTCTGTACAATTCCTTTGTCATGTTTCCTCCTCCAAAATACCGCCTCCTATGAATTCGCGAAGGATGGACTCCTTCGGGATCGCCGCCTCGTCCGCCGCCGCGACCGGTGTGAAAAACCGCAGGAAATACAGCAGCCATTTCGCGTGCCCGTATTCCGGATCGCCCGGCCGGATCTCTTCCAAAAGCGGCTCCACATAGCGCCGCATCACGGGCAGCTCGTACACCAAGGTCGAATTGAACACCGCGTCCGCCTCGTCGTTATACGGAAAGATGTTGACGGACTCGCCGTCGCGCACCTTCGGCCACGACTTGATCGTGTCGCGCACGTCGTAGCCGCGCGTGCGGTGGTCGCGCAGCATCCGCCGGATCAGCCGCACGTCGGTCGACGGCACGCGGTTGTGGTCGTCGATGTTGAGCTGCGTGAGCGGGCTGATGTAGACCTTGAATTTCTCGGCCTCGGGGATGCCCTTGCTCATGCGGCGGTTCAGCGCGTGGATGCCCTCGACGAGGACGAGCGCGCCGGCCGCGAGCGTCTCCGTGCGCTCGCCGAAGACCTTCTTGCCGGTCAAAAAATCGAAGCGCGGGATGTCCGCGGGCTCGCCCGCGAGCAGGGCGTTGATGGTCCGCGCGAACAGCTCCGTGTCCATCGCGTCGAGCCCCTCGAAATTGTACTCGCCCTTGCTGTCCTTCGGTGCGTCCTCGCGCTCCACGAAAAAATCGTCGGTCCCGAGGTAGAGGCAGGGGACGCCTTCGTTTTCCGCGAGCGCGGCGATGAGCCGCTTCGAGGTCGTCGTCTTGCCCGACGACGAGGGGCCGGCGAGCAGCACGACGCGCTTTTTGGACGCGGCGATTTCGTGCGCGAGCGCCGCAATCTTGTCCGCGTGCCGCGCCTCGAACGTTTCAATAATCTCCTTCGCCCGTCCCTGTGTCACGGCGCGGTCAAGGTCGCTGATGGTCGTGAGCCCCGCGGCTTCGAGGGCGCGCTGCTCCTCTTCATAAGCCGCGAAGATGTGGTCGTCCTTCGTGTACTGCGCGATGCGCGACGGGTCGGACGGATGCGGGAAACGCAGCAAGACGCCGCCGTGGTAGGGGTCGAGCGCAAACGGCTGCGCGTAGCCCGTCGACGGCGGCAGGATGCCGTAGAAATAGTTTGTGTAGCCGTCAAGGTGCGCGACGCTGATGTAGTGTACGTCGGGCGCGTTTTGGAGCAGGTCGAGCTTCTCGTCGGCGCCGATGCGCCGCAGGTAGCCGAAGAGGTCGGCCTTGCCGACGGTCGTGGTCGTGATGGGCAGGTTCGCATCGACGATCTCCCACATCCGCTTCTCAATCCGCCTGAGATCCGCCCCAAAAAGAACCGTAGGGGCGGCATCCTGCCGCCCGCCCGTAGGGACGGCTTGTAGCCGCCCGCCCTTTATCGTCGTATACAACCCCCGATTCACCGAGCTCTCGATCGTCACCTGCACGTCCGGCCCGAGCGTCTCGCGCACGGCCTTCAAATACACAAAACACAGCCCCCGCTGAAACGTGCGGTTGGCTGTGTTCTCGCGAATGTCGCAAAACGTGACGTCGCAGTCCTTTTCCAGCGTAAATCCGAGCGGCACGTCGTCGCCGTCGACCTTTGCCGTGATGACGCGGTACGGCAGATGCGAGCGGTATTCGAGGAGCAGCTCCTCTACGCTCGTGCCCGCGCGGACGGCGCGCTCTTCCGGCGCCGCGCCGGGCTCCGTGTGCAGGGTGATCGTGATGTCCATAGCGGAAAGTATATCACAATCACCCTGCAAGGAAACTCAAAAACGATGCGGCTTTTAGCTCAGCGGCCCCCAGTTGTTCGTCGTGAACGGACGGACGGTCAGGGTGCTTCCGGCCGGCACGGTGATCGTGCCGCCTGTGTAGACCTTCGCCGCCGCGTTGCCGCCGGTCTGCGTCGGCGTCGCGCCGTCCGCGCCCATCGGGTCGGAGCCGTCGAGCGTGTAGTACACGGTCGTGCCGCTGTTCGGATCCTTGAGCGTCACGCCCGCGGCCGTCTCCGTCACCGTGACCGCCTTCAGCGTGTGCGCCATGCTGTACAGCTTCC
>JAISTF010000103.1 GCA_031272745.1 Eubacteriales Family XIII. Incertae Sedis bacterium | reverse complement strand
CGCATTTGCGCGCGGCGCACCTTGCCGGAGATGGTCTTCGGCAGCTCGGAGACGAATTCGATGATGCGCGGCACCTTGTACGCGGCCGCGTTCGCTTTCACGAAGGCGCGGATTTCCTTGCGCAGCGCGTCCGTGGGCTCCACGCCGTCACGCAGGATGATGCTCGCGCGGATCGCCTGCCCGCGGATGTCGTCCGGCACGCCCGTGACCGCCACCTCGAGCACCGCCGGGTGCTGTTGGATGACCGACTCGACCTCGAACGGCCCGATGCGGTAGCCCGCCGACTTGATGATATCGTCCGCGCGCCCGATGAAGTACACATAGCCGTCCTCGTCGATCTCCGCGAGGTCGCCCGTGTGGTAGACGCCGCCCTGCCAGACGAGCTTCATCAAATCCGGCGTGCGGTAATACCCCATGAACACCCCCGGGTCGCCCGGCTTCATGCGCAGGCACATCTCGCCCTCGCCGGGGCCTTCGAGCGCCGTGCCGTCGGGCTTCAGGAACAGCAGCTCGTACATCGGGTTGGCCTTGCCGAGCGAGCCCGCGCGCGGCTCCGTGTACGGGCTCGTCAAAATGACCGGCACCGTCTCCGTCTGCCCGTAGCATTCGCGGATTTTGATGCCCGTGCGCTTCAGGAACTCCTCGTACACCGACTCGTTCAGCGGCTCGCCCGCGCTCGTCGCGTACTCGAGCGCCGACAGATCGTATTTCGAAAAATCCGCGGTCAGCAGCACCTTGTACACCGTCGGCGGCGCGCAGAAACTCGTCACGCGGTGCTTCGCGAGCATCTTCATGAGCCGCTGCACGACGAGCTTGTCGTGGTCGTAGACAAACACCGTCGCGCGGCACAGCCACTGCCCGAACAGCTTGCCCCACACGGCCTTGCCCCAGCCCGTGTCCGCGAGCGTGAAGTGGATGCTGTTCTCGTGGAGATTGTGCCAGTATTTCGCCGTCACGATGTGCGCGAGCGGGAAGAGGTGGTTGTGCAGCACCATCTTCGGATAGCCCGTCGTGCCCGAGGTGAAATACAGCATCATCGGGTCCTCGTTCTCCGTCACGCGCGGCAGCTCATCCCCCTCCAGATGCGCCTTCACCCCCGCATCAAAACTCTCCCACTTATACAATAATGAATACTCTACGTCATCCAGCCCGACCCGTATCAAATGCCCCACCGACGCCGACTCCGCCTGCGCTTCCTCGATCGCCTTCAACAGCCTCGGGTCGTCGCAACACAAAATCGCGTTCACCGACGCCGACTTGTTGCGGTACACGATGTCGTCCTTGATCAGCATATGCGTCGCCGGAATCGACACCGCCCCGATCTTGATGAGCCCGAGGATCGCGAACCAGAAATGGATCTTGCGCTTGAGGATCAACATCACGCGGTCGCCCTTGCCGATGCCCAGCGAGCGGAAATACCGCGCCGCCGCGTCCGCGTGCCGCTTCATCTCGAGGAACGTCCAAGTCCGCTCCCCGCCGTCGTCGCTGTCCCAGATCAGGCAGACCTTGTCCGGCGTCTCGCGCGCCAGCACGTCGAGGCAGTCAAAGCCGTAATTGAAATTCTCCGGCACCCGTATCCGGAAATTCGCCTTGAAATCCTCGAAATCCTTGTAATCCCCATACCCAAACATCGCTTCGCTCATCGCAATCACTCCCTGCTCCATCCGATACCGATTGCGACAATTGTATCAATACATTATTTGCATATCAAATAATATCTAATACACAAATTGTATATTCGCATCCGCAGACATCCCAGTCCGCTCTGTCGTGGTATCATCTGGGTATGGAGAGGAACGGAGAGAATCCCTGGAAACGCAACGTCGGGCTTTTTTTGGCGGGGCAGGCGGTGTCGCTCGTCGGCTCGTCGCTCGTCGGCTATGCCGTGCTGTGGTACATGACGCTCCGGACGGGGTCGGGCGCGGTGATGACGGCGTTCATCCTCGCGACGATGCTGCCGACGTTCTTCATGTCGCCCTTCGGCGGCGTGTGGGCGGACCGATACAACAGAAGGAACCTGATCAACATCGCCGACGCGTGCATCGCCGTGGCATCCCTGTGCGTCGCCGCGCTGTTCTCGGCGGGGTCGGGCGCGATGTGGCTGCTGTTTCTCTGCCTGATCGTGCGCAGCCTGGGCCAGGGCGTGCAATTCCCCGCGGTCGGCGCGCTCATCCCGCAGCTCGTGCCCGAGGAGCATCTCGTGCGCGTGAACGGGATTCAGACCGCGATCCAGTCCGTCGCGAATCTCGGCTCCCCCGCGCTCGGCGCCGCGCTGCTGAAATTCGCGTCCATCCAGGCCGCGCTCTACGTGGATGTCCTCACCGCGGCCGTCGGGATCGCGATCCTCGCCTTCCTTGTGAAAGTGCCGGCGCGCGATGCCGTTATTCAAAAAAACGCGTCCTATTTCCGCGAGATGAAGGACGGCCTTGCCTACACGAGTGGGCGGGCGTGGCTGAAGATGCTCTTCGTGTTTGCGGCCGTCTTCCTCGTGCTGATTTCGCCCGTCGCGTTCCTCACGCCGCTGCAGGTGGCGCGCGACTTCGGCGAGGACGAATGGCTGCTCATGGCCATCGAGCTGGCCTTCTCGG
Organism: Eubacteriales Family XIII. Incertae Sedis bacterium; assembly: GCA_031272745.1. Taxonomy (GTDB): domain Bacteria; phylum Bacillota; class Clostridia; order Peptostreptococcales; family Anaerovoracaceae; genus WRFF01. Next base: position 1,007 of record JAISTF010000103.1, on the reverse strand, counting down.
CCGGCATCATCGGCGGCGGCGTGCTCGTCAGCGTCTGGGGCGGGTTTTCGGACAGAATCAAAACGATCGTGCTCGGCGCGGTCCTGCTCGGGATTTCGACGATCGCGCTCGGCCTGCTCACGAACTTCCCGCTCTACCTTGTCGCGATGGCGCTCTGCGGCTTCTCGATGCCGCTCGTCAATACGCCGTTCCAGGCAATCATCCAGTCCCGCGTCGAGGATGCGTTCCTCGGCCGCGTGACGTCCGTCTGGACGATGATCACAACGCTCATCATGCCGCTTTCGATGCTCGCCTTCGGCCCGCTCGCCGACCTCGTCAACATCGACTGGATGCTCGTCGTGTCCGGCGCGGCCACCATCGTCGCCTGCCCGCTCATGGCCGCCAACCGCGCCCTGCGCGAAATTCGGGTATGATATCTTTTAGCTCCATGCTTTTATCTCATTTGTTAGGGCGTTCACTTTTCGCCGTCCTCTGCGGAATCGCTTTCCAACAGTATTTGCTGAACGCCGTCGATGATGGGCTTCAAGGCTTGATATTCCTCCGGCATTTCATTTCCAATTCGGTAGGTCGCAACCCCAATCGGTTTGTTGTAATCCTGAACGGCCAATTCCACCACGGCTTTGTTGGCATCTTTACAGAGCAATATTCCGATGGATTTGTTTTCATGCGGTCTTTTCACGTATTTGTCAAGCGTGGAAAGATAGAAGTTGAGCTGCCCGAGATCGCTCGGGGTAAAAGCGCCTTTCTTCAACTCAAAGGCTACGAGGCATAGCAAATCCCTGTGGAAAAAAAGCATATCCACAAAAAATTCAACGTCGCCGACGATGAGACGGACTTGGTCGCCGATGTAGCAGAACCCGCTTCCCACGGTCATGATGAATTTCTTGACGTTGTTGACGATACCGCTTCTCACGTCTTCTTCATCATAGTCTTCAGGATTCTCGACATGAACATAGTCCAATAAATACTCGTCTTTGAAAGATTGAACGGCCAATGATGCCTGCTTC
>JAISTF010000065.1 GCA_031272745.1 Eubacteriales Family XIII. Incertae Sedis bacterium | reverse complement strand
ACCACCCTAATGCGGGTGGTTTCTGCTTTGCTCGTCCTTCTTCCTGCGAATCAGGGCTAGTACCTTGAGGATCATATCCGCTGCCTGCAGCACAACGCCGACAAGCAGCAAGACGGGTGAATTTTTTTACTTGGATGGTCTTTCGCCCGATATATATCTCGTAGGAAATAGCACGCTCGAAGGAGCGGCCGAATGCAGGCGAAGAAAGGGAAAGAGAAGGTGGTAAGGTGACGTATCTCAAATATCTAATAATTGCCGTCGTCGTCGTACTTGCTGTATCCTTTATCGTGATGGTACTATCAGCGTCTGTTTGTATAGTGAATCAGACAAGGACGACGCGCAAACTGAATGCGCGTCTGTTGCAGTCATTCGACTATGACATGGACAACGACGATAACGCCGAGTGTACCGTAGAGCCGCCAACAGACAGCGGGATTGGTAATCCTATCAAACGATGGAGATTAGACAGCGAGACATGAAGAACCGCTCGCTCTACGGCGCATTGACTGCTCATTTTTTCAAGTTTGGTCTGTGAAAAACCGTCGCGCTGCGCTCCGGGCTCACCGTGAAACCCATTATTTGATAAATGCTTCAAGATAATTCAATGTTATTCCATATATTTGTACAATAACCGCGATGCTCGCCGCGATTGTTGCAATTTGTTTCGTCGTTCTCTGACCAAACTTGCAAAAATGAGCAAGACGGGTGAATTTTTTTACTTGGATGGTCTTTCGCCTGATATATATCTCGTAGGAAATAGCACGCTCGAAGGAGCGGCCGAATGCAGGCGAAGAATGGGGCGAGCAAGCAGGCGGTGCAGGGTGTCTCGGACTTCCCGCGCCGCCCGGTCGAACAGGATCATGTCGTCCGCGAGCATCCGGACGACGGACAAGGACGGCGTCAGGCGGGTCAGGCCGCCCGGCAGGCCGCTTTGTTTCAGGATGTCTTCCACGGCGGCCTTTGCTTCGGACGGAAAATCCTTTTGATAGAGGTAGAAGCTCGCGCAAAGATACCTTCCTTCCATGAGCCCGATGCCGGAGACGTCCGTCTCCCCGGGCGCGAGCCGGATGCGGTCGAGCAGGGCGAGCGCGCCGTCGACATGGATTTCCGTCGTCGATTCGTAGCTTGTGAACGCGAAGGATTCGCCGCGCGCTTTGCGGCCGGACGAAAAGGCGTCGTACGCGATCAGCGCGGCGTCGCCGTCGAGGAAGAAGCGGTTTTCCTGGCGCAGCGCCGAGCCCGCGTAGGGGATGGCGTGGCGGGGGATGTACTCGAGCCGCGCGCACGGGGCGAGCGTGACGTTGAGGCGCGTCTCGGCATGGGCGTGGGCGTGGGTGCGGGCATGCGGCGAAGCATCCTCCTCGAACTCCCCTGCCGGGCGTTCCTCGGCGCGGTATATCTTGCTCGCGGACGGCGTCTCTACCACCACCGACGCGCCCTCTTCGAGGACGAGTTCCGTTTCGAGCCGGTCCCCCGCAAGGACGCCGCCCGTCGGGTTCAGCAGGTAGACGAAGGCCGTGCCGCTTTCGTCCGGATAGTGCGGGGGCAGCACCTGCAGCGGCAGCTTGTAGTATTGCTCCGCCAGCCGCGTCCGGGGCGCGTCCGCGTCGCGGCGGAAACGCAGGGACAGTTTCCCCTCCGCACTCACAGGGCCAGATGTCCTTTTGCCGGCTTCTCGGCGTCACCCTCGGGCTTGACCCGAGGGCCGAGAATGACGATGGCGGCTCTCATTTCGCGATTGTGTCTGCGGAAAGCAGCTCTTTGCGGATCCAGTCCGCGACGTCCCCAAGGCCGACGTCCTCATACAAATCCGTGAAGACAAACGGCTTGCCGTCGCGCATCGCGGCCGCGTCCCGCTCCATCACCGAAAGATCCGCGCGCACATAGGGCGCGATGTCGATCTTGTTGATGACGAGCAAATCCGATTTCGTGATCCCCGGCCCGCCCTTCCGGGGAATCTTGTCGCCCTCCCCGACGTCGATCACGAAGATCAGCCCCTCGACGAGATCCGGGCTGAACGTCGCGGCCAAATTGTCCCCGCCGCTTTCGACAAACAGGATGTCGAGGCCGGGGCAACGCGCCTTCAGCTCTTCGATGGCCTCGAGGTTCATCGAGATGTCCTCGCGCACCGCCGTGTGCGGGCAGCCCCCCGTCTCCACGCCGAGGATGCGTTCGGGCGGCAGGACCCCCGCGCGCAGCAGCGTCTCCGCGTCCTCTTTCGTGAAGATGTCGTTTGTGACGACGCCGATCGCGTAGTCGCCGCCGAGGCGGACGCACAGCCGCTCGATCAGTTTTGTCTTTCCGGACCCCACGGGGCCGCCGACGCCGATTCGGACAGGTTTTTTCATTTCATCTTCCTCCTAATACATCATCCATTGCTACGTCATATACAGGCGCGACGGCAGGCTTTCGTGCGCGATCTGCGCGATGTCGAGCGCGGGGCAAAAATTCACGGCATCCCGCGCCTCGCTCCGGCAGATGCGCGCCGCGACCGCCCGCATCTCCGCGTGCAGGTCGAGCAGTGCGGCCTGTGCGTCCGTCCCGCCGACGGGGATCAATTTGACGCCGCATTGCAGCAGGCCGGACACCGCAGCAAACACATACCCCTCGGCCGCGTCCTCGGGCCCGACGCCCAGCGCCGCCATCAGCGCGCCGCAAACCGTCGCGTGATGGGCCTCCCCCTCCGCCAAACCGAACGGAAAACCGCTTTCACGTCCGGCTTTCGCCAGCATATCCTTGGCGGTGCGCAGCAATGCGTTGCCGAGCCGCAGGGACGCTTCGCGGGATTCCTTCGTGAGCTTCATCGCCGCAAGCAGGCGGTTGTACTCGCCGACGTCCTCGGGCCTCCCGCCCGCGGCGGCGCGGTGGGCCAGCGAAAAAAACACCCCCTCGCAGGCGCCGACGACGCCGTGCAGATACATCCGTGCAAACCGCTTCAAATCGTCCGCGCCTTGCACGCGTCCGTCGGCCACATAGGTTTCGAGCCCGAAAGAATGGCTGAAAGCCCCGCTCGGGAACAGGCCGCCGAACAGCTGCAAGGCCGGGAGCAAACCGTTATTCCCAAAAGGTGGGGATGACAAAGCCACCGCGCCGCCCGCCGCTCAGCGGAAGAAGTACTTCTGTCCGAGCGCCACGACGCGCTCCGGCTCGCAGGTGATGTGCTCGCCGTCGACGTAGACCTTGTACGTCTCGGGGTCGACGCGGATGTCCGGGCAGCAGGCGTTGCGCACCATGTCGGCCTTCGTCAGCCGCCGCGTGCTCTTCACGGGCAGCAGCTTTTTCGCCGAGCCGGGCAGCGCCGCGGCAAGCCCGCCGTCGATGGCCGCCTGCGTGACAAACACGTACGACAGGCTGTCGGGCGCCCCGCCCAGCGCCCCGTATTGCGGCCGGTACATCACGGGCTCGCACCAGGGCAGCGAGGCATTCGCGTCGCCCGACGGCGACCAGACGAGGAAGCCGCTCTTCAGCACCATCTCCGGCTTCGCGCCGAAAAACCCGGGGCGCCAGAGGACGATGTCCGCGATTTTTCCGGGCTCGAGTGAGCCGATGTAGTCGTCGATGCCAAACGTGATGGCCGGATTGATCGTGTATTTTGCGAGATAACGCAGCACCCGCTCGTTGTCGTGGCGCGGGCTGTCCTCCGGCAGCTTCCCGCGCTGTTTCTTCATCTTCGCCGCGAGCTGCCACGTCCGCAGGATCGACTCGCCGACGCGCCCCATGCCCTGCGAGTCCGAGCCGAGCATGCTGATGGCGCCGAGGTCGTGCAGCACGTCCTCCGCCGCGATCGTCTCGCCGCGGATGCGCGAGTCCGCGAAGGCAACGTCTTCCGGCACGCGCGGATTCAGGTGGTGCGCCACCATGATCATGTCGAGATGCTCATCGAGCGTGTTCACCGTGTACGGGTTCGTCGGGTTTGTGGACGACGGCAGGACGTTTGGCTCGCCGCAGACCTTCAGGATGTCCGGCGCGTGGCCGCCGCCCGCGCCCTCCGTATGGTAGGCATGGATCGTCCGCCCCGCGAACGCCCCGATCGTGGATTCGACGAAGCCGCTCTCGTTCAGCGTGTCCGTGTGGATCTGCACCTGGAAGCCGTATTCGTCCGCCACCTTTAGGCAGCTGTCGATGACCGCCGGCGTGGCGCCCCAGTCCTCGTGAATCTTCATGCCGATCGCGCCGCCCTCCGCCTGCTCGCGGATCACGTCCGGCAACGAGCTGTTGCCGCGCCCGAGGATGCCGCCGTTCATCGGCAGCCCCTCGTAATGCTCGATCATGCGGTGCAGATTCCAACGCCCCGGCGCCTCGATGCTCAGCGTCTTCGCGCCGTTGCCGCCGCCGATCATCGTCGTCAGCCCGTTCGACAGCGCCTCCCACGCCTGCCCCGGCGCCTCATAATGGACGTGCACGTCGATGCCGCCCGCCGTCGCGATCATGCCCGCATCGCCGGTGACGATCTCCGTGCTGCCGCTGATGACGAGCCCCGGCGTGATGTCCATGACGTCCGGATTGCCCGCCTTCCCGACGCCGACGATGCGCCCGTCCTTGATGCCGATGTCGCCCTTGACCACGCCGAGCACGGGGTCGAGGATCACGATGTTGGTGATGGCCACGTCGAGCCCGCCTTCGTCCGAGGTGATCCCCGGCTTCATCCCCATGCCGTCCCGGATCGTCTTGCCGCCGCCCGCGACCACCTCGTCGCCGTATGTGGAATAATCTTTTTCAATCTCCACAAGCAGCCCCGTGTCGCCCAGGTGGATCCGGTCGCCTTTTGTCGGGCCGAAAATCGTCCCGTAGTCTGTCCGTTTCATTCTGCGCGCCATCCGGCCGCCTCCGCTTCCGCTTCTGCTTTTACTTTTCTCGTCATCCGGGACATCGCCCTCGCGCGGACGTCCGAATCATCCACCGGCCCCATCGTGAATCCGTGAAACCCCATGACGCGCTGCGCACCCGAGTACGGGACCAAAGAAATGATCTTCTCCTCGCCGGGCTCAAACCGCACCGCCGTCCCCGAAGGGATGTCGAGATGCCGCCCGAACGCCGCCTCGCGGTCAAACCGCAACGCGAAATTGCATTCAAAAAAATGAAAATGGGAGCCGACCTGCACCGCGCGATCCCCCGTGTTCGCCACGACGAGCGACACGGATTTTTTGCCGTCGTTCAGGACGATCTCGTCTTCTTCGTAAAGGATTTCCCCGATCCTGTACGCTTCCATGCGCTTCGCTCCTTTGCTCCGTCGCTCCGTCCTGCGCGGTCGCCGTCAGACGGAAAACGTCAGCAGCCGTTCCCGGTCCAGCGCCTCTTCCCGCCGCTCCAGCCGAATGGGATCGTGCACCGTCAACAGCTTGTTGCCGTCCGGCAGCAGGACTTCGAGCTGGATCGTCGGCAGCAGCGCCCACGCGTCCTCCATCACGTCTTCCTTCGTGACGATCAGCGAGCCGACCCGGATCAGGTCCGCAAGAGACTCCTCGCCCGCGCGCGCCCGTTCCAAGAGCTCATCGCAGATGACGGCCGCCGCCTCGATGTAGTTGAGCTTCACGCCGCGCCGCCACCGCCGCCGCGCGATCTCGGCCGTCGTGAAGATCGTCAACCGCTCCTGTTCCTTCGGTGTCAGTTTCATGCTCTGTATGATATCACGTTTGAACCGTTCCGCGAAGGCGGATTTGGGCTATGACTCGTACGCTTTCTTGAACAGATACAGATATTCCTTCGCGGTGACCGCGCGCGGGTTGCTCGGCGTCGAGACGTTTTTCTCCGACGCTTCCGCGAGCGCGGGGAAGTCCTCGGGCTTGATCTCCGGCATGTCCTTCATCTTCGGGATGCCGACGTCCGTGCAGAGCTGGCGCAGCGCCGCGGCGCCTTCCATCGCGGCCTCCTCGAGCGCCTTGCCGCGGATGTCCACGCCAAGCGCGCGCGCGACCTCCGCGTGCTTCTTCACGTCGGCGGGGATGTTGAACTCCGTGACCGTCGGCAGGAACAACGCGTTCGCGACGCCGTGCGGCGTGTCGTACAGCCCGCCGAGCGCCTCGGCCATGCAGTG
>JAISTF010000055.1 GCA_031272745.1 Eubacteriales Family XIII. Incertae Sedis bacterium | reverse complement strand
CGCGCAGTCGCGGCAGAATTCTTTCGTATTTTCCGCCGCGAGCGGCTTGCCGCATTTCGCGCAGACCCGCCCCGTCACGAAAGGCATCTCCGCGAAGCAGCTTTCGCAAAACGGGCCGTCCCCAGCGTCCGCCCCGATCGGCCGCCCGCACGACAGGCAGTAGATTCCCTCCGGATAGAGCCAGCCCAACGCTTTCCGCAATCCGCCCCCCATGCGCATCGTTATTCGCTCAGCTCCGCAAAAAAGCCGCCAGCGCCGAATACCGGTCGCGGCTCCCCGCGTTTTCGATCATCGCCATCATGCGCTCCTCGCTGCCGACGAGCACGACGAGGTCGCGCCCGCGCGTGACCGCCGTGTACAGCAGGTTGCGCGTCGCAAGCATCGGCGGCACGAACATCATCGGCATGACGACGACGGGGTATTCGCTGCCCTGACTCTTGTGCACCGTGATGGCGTACGCGAGCTCGATGTTCTCGAGGCCGTCCGTGTCGTATTTCACGAGCCGCCCGCCGTCGAAGACCACGGACACCGTGCCCTCCTCCTCGTCCACGTTTTCGACGAAGCCGATGTCCCCGTTGAAGACCCCTTCGCCCTTTTCAAAATCGTCCAGCCCGATCCATGTGAGGCTGTAATCGTTTTTCATCTGCATCACCTTATCGCCCTCGCGGAACACGCGGTGGCCGAAGACCCGCTCGCGGCGCCCCGGCACCGGCGGGTTCAGCGCCTGCTGCAGCGCCGCGTTCAGGCTTTGCGTGCCGAGCAGCCGCTGCTTCACGGGCGTGATGACCTGGATGCCGGAGAGGATGTCGCGCGGCTCCGTATAGCCCATGTATTCCGGCAGCCGGCGCCCGCACAGCTCGATGATCGTCTGAAGGCACGCCGCTTCGTCCGGCTTGCGGTAGAAAAAGAAATTGCCCTCCTTGTCGTTGACGTGCGGCCGCTCGCCGCGGTCGATGCGGTGCGCGTTCGTCACGATGAGGCTCTCGGCCGCCTGCCGGTAGATCTCGGTCAGCGCCGCGTACTCCACGCGCTCCGACGCGAGGATGTCCTTCAGCACGTTTCCGGGGCCGACGGGCGGCAGCTGGTCCGCGTCCCCGACGAGGATGAGCCGCGCCCCCGACGGCATCGCGTCGAGCAGCGCGTCCATGAGCAGCACGTCGATCATCGACGCCTCGTCGACGATGAGCACGTCGAGCTCGAGCGGGTTGCCCGCGTCCCGCCCGAACGCAAAACGCTCCTCCTCGGGCGGCGCGTCCTTCGCGGGGCTGTATTCCAAAAGCCGATGGATCGTCTTCGCCTCGCGCCCCGTCTGCTCCGCCATGCGCTTCGCCGCGCGGCCCGTCGGCGCCGCGAGCGCGAGCGCAAACCCGTTCCACGCGAAGATGTCCGCGACTTCCTTGAGGATCGTCGTCTTGCCCGTCCCCGGCCCGCCCGTGAGGACGAAGACCGCGTTGGACAGGGACGCATCCACCGCTTCCCGCTGCTCGCCCGACAATTCGATGGCCCGCGCCCGCTCCGCCATGCCGATCTGCGCCTGCGCGTCGCCGCGCACGGGGGAGATGTCCGCGTTCATGAGCCTCCTGAGGCCGTTGGCCACGCCCTTCTCGGCCTGGAAATAATAGTCCAGGAACCAGCCCTTGCCGCACTCCGTCTCCGCTTCCGCGAGCGCGCCGTCCAAGAGCAGCGCGAGCAGCGCGTCCTCCGTTTCCTCGCGCATGACGCCGAGCAACTGCTCCGTGCGCTCCAGGAGCACGTCCTCGGGCAGATAGGTATTGCCGTCCAAGGCCGCGCGCGACAGCAGGTACACGAGGCCGCTTTTGATGCGCTGCTCGCTGTTTTCCGCGAACCCCATGCGCAGCGCGATGCGATCCGCCGTGCGGAAGTCGATGCCCTCCGCCTCGCGCACGAGCCGGTACGGGTCCTCTTCGATCGCCGCGGGCGCCGCCGCGCCGTAGAGCTTGTAAAACCGCATCGCGGCCGCGCGCCCGATGCCGAGCTTCACGAAATGCAGCACGACCTCCGCGACCTCGCGGTGCTCCGCGTAGGACTCCGCGATCTGCCGCAGCTTCTTTTCGCCGATGCCGGAAATTTCGAGCAGGCGCTCCGGCGCGCCGCCGATGACGTCCATCGTCTCGTCGCCGAACCGCGCCACGATCAGCGCCGCCGTCTTCGGCCCGATGCCCTTCACGATGCCGGACGCGAGGAACGCCTCGATGCTCTCCGCGCCCGTCGGCGCCGCCTCGTCATAATCCTTCACGGTGAATTGCTCGCCGAACCGCGGATGCGTCTCATACTCCCCGCGCAGGACGACCAGCATCCCCGCGTGGACGTCGGGCATGACGCCGACCGCGTGCAGTTTCTTGTTTTCGCCGGTGACGCGCACGTTCGTGACCGCGAAGCCGTTCTCCTCGTTGCGGAAGACGACCCGCTCCACCGTGCCGGTGATCTCAGTCATCGCGCGCCCCCGTACGGCCACCAGCTTCATATATGTCCATGATTGCCATTCGCCCTTCTCCCACGCCGGCCTACAAACGGCATTATACCACAGGAGAAGGGTTTTGTAAATATTTACCTTATTGCATTTTCAGCGCAACCGCGCCCCCTCCCCAAACACGGAATAGATTGCAAATCGGTATGAAAACAGCGCGATTTGCTACCAATTTCGAATCTATTCCGTGAATTGCGCCCCCTACTCGCGGAAACGTTTGAAAATCGGCAGGGCAAAGGATCTCACATGTAGTTCATACACTACCACCAGTGAGATTTTTCTTTTTACCTTTTATTTTTTTGAATAACAAAACCAGCCCCATGCTGTATGCGCATAGCCGGTCATAATGTGCTCTTGTACAGCCGCCTTCCGTCCAGCGTGCGCACCCAGTCGGAAAACGATCCGGGCGCGACGCCCGCGAGGCTGTCCTCAAAATCGTACATCTTCGCGTCGAGCATGTCCATGTAATGCAGCGCTTCCGCCTCCGGAAACGCCGGCTTCTTCGGGCTGCCGAACTCCGGCTCGTAATGGTGCGAGATCATCATGTGCTCAAGCAGCATGGCCTTCTCGCGCGAAAGCCCGATCTCGTCCACGAGGCGGTCGATCGTCCGCACCCCCATCACGAGGTGTCCGAGCATCTGCCCCTCGACCGTGTACTCGCTGACGACGCCCGTCTCGTCCGCCTGCATCTCGTTGAGCTTCTCGATGTCGTGCACGAGCACGCCGGCCGTCAAAAGATCCTTGTTCAAAAAGGTGTACACCTCGCAGCAGCGCTCCGCCATCATGAGCATCCGCTTCACATGCCACAACAGCCCCGCGTAGATTGCGTGGTGGTTGGCCTTGGCGGCGGGATAGTAGAGAAGGCGGTCCTTATTGTTATTCAAGAGGTACAGGCAGACCTCGCGCAGCTCCGCGTCGCCGATGCCTTCCGCTTTGCCGTGCAAGTAAGCAAACATCGCTTCCGGCGGCTCGGGCGCGGCTTTGATGAACTCCGCCATCTCGAGCGCGTCTTCCTCTTTTCGCGTCCGGATGCGGCCGATGCGCAGCTGCGGCTGCCCGTTCCATTCCGTGATCTGCGCCTTCACCTTCACGAGATCGCCCGCACGGATGCCCGAGAGCAGGTCCGTCTCCGCTCCCTCGACGTCCCATTTCTTGCCCGAGATGTCGCCCGTCTTGTCGCCGAGCAGCACGTCGTAATACTGCTTCCCGTTTGCGCCCGTCTTGATTTCGCTGCGCTTCACGAGAAACCAGTCCGTGACCTCGCCGCCCGTGTATAGATCCTTCACATATGTCTGTTTCATGTCCGCGTCACCCACTCCAGCGTCGGCTTACGGAAGTAGTATACCACGGACGCCTGTCAGCCCGCTCCCCATAGCAGGGGAATCGGGAAATGAGCGGAGAAGAGGGAGAAGAGACCGTTGTCCGTGTTGATGACGCCTTTGCTCGAGAGGTAGCCGACCACGATCATCTCGACGAAGAAGAAGATGATGAGGGCGATGATGATGAAGAGGCGGCTGCGTCGGCGGACAACGTGCGGCACGGGCGCCGGCTCCTCTACGCGCGGCTCCATCACGGGAACGACCGGCACCTCGGGCTCGAGGCCGGGGATCGTCGGCGCTTCGACGATGGAGTCGAAACGGATGCCCAGGACCTGCTCCTGGACGGATTCTTCGTTTGCGTCCGGCACGGGAATGAGTTCCTCGGCACCCGGAACCGGCACGGTGACCTGCGGCGCGACGGGCTCCGGCACGAAGCCGATGTCCGGCGTCGGCTCCCACTCCGTCACGATGTCCGGCATTTCGAAATCGTCCAAGCTCGGGATGTCGAGGATGAAGTCCGCGCCGATGATTTCCGCCGTATCGAGCGGACGCGGCATGACGACTTCGGAGAGGCCCGCGAAGTCCACGGAGACATCCATATTGGACAGCACGTTTTCGACGCTGCTCAGGATGTCGTCTTCGAGCGATTTGTAAAGATCAGGCGTGAGCCCGATGTCGATGTTCAGCGATGGGTCCTTTTCCACTCAAAAGACCTCGGCGACGGCTCAGACCGCCTCGAACGGTGCTTCCGGATCGCCCTCGATCAATGTCGTGATGCTCCCGCGGACAACGGCCCCGTTCTCAATCGCAATCGAGCCGGCGACCACGTTTCCGATATAGTAGGAATTGCTCCGCAGCACCACGACGTTGTCCGCCGAGATATTGCCCTTGAGCTTGCCGTCGAGCACGATGTTGGTCGCGCGGACATCACCGATCACGACGGAACCCGCATCTTCGACGATGCCGGTGCCGGCCGAGATGTCGCCTTTGATCTTACAAGAGGACAAGCCGATCTTGTCGCCCTTGATATTGCCCATAATCACGCCCTGCACGGCCACATTGCCCTTTGAGCGGATGTCGCCGCTGACGCTGCCGCGCACCTCGATGTGATCGTCGGTCACGATGTCGCCCTGGATGAACGTCGCCTCGGAGATGAGCGAGATGCCCTTCTCCGGCGCGGGTTCCGGCGCCTTGGGCTCTTCCGGCGGGGCCGGAGGCGGCGCGGCCGGTGATACCGGCGTCCGCGCAAAGGACGGTTGCATCGCCTCGTAGACGGGCGGCTCCGCGGCCGCAGTGCGCGGCGTCGCGGGCGGAACGGCATGGGCCGCCGCCGCAGGTCTCGGTATCGGCGCGGGTGTCGGCGCTGCGACCTGCGGTTCGGGGGTCGGCACAGGCACCGGAATCGGCGCAGGCTCAGGAGCCGCGACCCTCGGTTCGGGGGCGGGCACCGGCGGTGGCACCGGTATCGGCGCGGGTGTCGGCGGCGCGACCACCACGGGCTCCGGTGGCGCGACATAGACGGGTTCGGGAATCGGTTCCGGCTCCGGCGGCGCGACCACTACGGGCTCGGGCGCCACGACGGGCTTCGGCTCCGGCGGCGCGACATAGACAGGTTCGGGAATCGGCTCCGGTTCCGGCGGCGCAACGACCACGGGCTCGGGCTCCACGACGGGCTCCGGCTCCGGCGGCGCAACCACTACGGGCTCGGGCGGCGCGACATAGACGGGTTCGGGAATCGGTTCCGGCTCCGGCGGTGTGGCCACCACGGGCTCGGGCACCACGACGGGCTCCGGCTCCACAAAGATTTCGGGTTCGGTCGCGGCATACATCGCCGGCACGGTTTCCGTGACGTGCTCCTTCGGCGACGAGAAATTCTCCGGCTGCAACCACTCGGGGAGATCCGCGCTTTGCGTCCGCACGTCCACAACGGGCTCCGCTTTCGCAGCGACGACGGGCTCGGGGATCACCACGGGCTCCGGCTCCGGCGGCGCAACCACCACAGGCTCGGGCAACACGACGGGCTCCGGTTCCGGCGGCGCGACCACCACGGGCTCGGGAATCGGCTCCAGCTCCGGCTCCGCGACCACCACGGGCTCCGGCACCACGACGGGCTCCGGCGCGCGGACCGTCACCGCTTCCGCGGGCGGAGCGGCCTGACGTACCGGCGGGTTCGGTTGCCCGAGCGGGTTCGGCGCCGTGCGCATTTCGTCCTCGAACGCCGCGCTCGGGGCGATCGTGGTCTCAAGCGCCTGCTTCGCGTCGGACGCGTTCCCCGTGCCGAGGAAATTCGCTTGCTTCTTTTCGGGAACCGGTGCCGCGCTTGCCGGCTTCGCCGGCTTCGCGGGCTTGGCCTTTTTCTTCGCGCCGGAAGGTTTGATGCCGAAGAACTCCATCGCGGCGTTGCCCTTGGGCGCCGGCTTCGGTGCTTCCTTCT
>JAISTF010000193.1 GCA_031272745.1 Eubacteriales Family XIII. Incertae Sedis bacterium | reverse complement strand
CGAAGGACGCTACCGCCGAAGGACACCGCGCCCGGTGCGACAAAGGTCTCCAAGCCCGTGGTGTTGAACGCGTTGTCGCCGAGGTACGTCACGCTTTCGGGAATCGTGATGTCCGTGAGATTCGCGCATCCGCTGAACGCCGAATTTCCGATCGACGCAATCCCTTGCGAAATCGTCACGCCCGTGAGGAATGTCTTGTTCTGAAACGCGCTGTTCCCGATCGCCGTGACGGCGGCCTCGCCGTGGGCGCCCTCGTCGTCGTACGTGCCCGGGATGGCGATCACCGCGTCCGAACCCGTATAACCGGTCACGACATAGCTGCCCGAAGCCCCGTCCCACGAGAACGTGAACCCGTTCGCTTCCATCGGCTCCACGCCCATCGGCGCAACGCCCGCACGGGCCTTTCCGGTATCTGTGGAATCGTCATTCCCGGAATCAACTACCTCTTCCTCTTCAATAAGAGCGTCCGCCGGTACCCCATTCTCATCCTCGGATTCAAGCGTGACCACCGGTGCCTCATCAAGAAGCGCATCCGGCGCCACTCCGCCGTCAGGATCCGGATCGGACGCAGCACCCTCTTCCGCAAGCGCATCCGGCGCCGCCCCCTCATCTGTCTTGGGCTCGCTGCCCGCATTCTCTTCGAGAGGGGCCTCCGGCGCAACCGCATCGCCCTCTTCAACAGAAGGCTCCGGTATCTCCCCGCCCTCATTCTCCGGCGCAACCGCAGATTCCTGCGACTCCGCCACAGGCTGCGACCCTTCCGCCGCCCACACGGGCACGACCGCCGTCATGCCCACGGCGCACACTAAGCAGACCGCCAGTACGCAGGCCCACATCTTTTTCTCAAAACAACTCTTTGACATTTCCACGCCCTCCTTATCCATCAATCACACAAGGCATCGTGCCTCCAATCCAAACCGGCATCCGACATCCAGGATGTAGGGGCGGCTTCCAGTCGCCCGAACGCATTCGGATGATTCACAGAATATATGGAAGGAAAGCGCCCCGTCTACAAGTGTCAATTTTTTGTCAATGCCCCCTGATTGACAAATTTTCCGAAAAAAAACGGGCGGGACGGACTCGCCATCCCGCCCGCACAGGTCGCTGCCGCCGCCTACTTCACCTTCGCCGTCAGCTTCGTCTTGCTCCAGGTGCCGTAGTACGTGCCTTTGTCCGCGCCGCTCTTGACAACCCGCAGCGCGCGGAGCTGCACTTCGTAACGCTTGCCTTTCTTGAGGCCCTTGAGCGAAACACTCTTCTTCTTCGCGGAAACGTTCACGACTTTCCATTTGCTCGTGCCCTTGGCGCGGTAACGCACCTGGTACTTCGTGACCTTCTGCGCCGCCGACGCCGCCGCCCATTTCACGGTGATCGTCCCTTCGCCGACCGCGGCCTTGGCGACCGCCATCTTTTTCGGGGCATACTTCGCCACGGCGACCGGATCCAAGCCGGCGTTGTCATTGTCGCCGCCGCTGTTGGCGTCTGCGTCTTTGACCTCTGCATTTTTCGTCCACTGCGCGTAAAGCGTCAAGTCCGCCGTCACCACCTGCGTAGCGTCAATTTTTGTGCCGCCCGAAGCCGCCGTGAACCAACCGTCGAACGTATAACCATCGCGCGTCGGAACGGGCAGCGCGCCGATCGCGGCACCCTGGTCGACCTTGATCGCGGCAACCGCGCTGCCGCCCTGCGAATCAAAGGTGACGGTGAAGGGCGCGGCCTTCACTTGTATGGTGAGGCTCGAATTGATATATGTGAAGGTTATGGGCGAGAAACCATTGTTGACGCTGGTGATGATATAGTAGTAAAACTTGTATTTGCCCGGCTCCGGGATGTCCATGATCACGCGCCCGTCCTCGGGGTCTCCCCAATTGGTCGCAACCTTCGCGTTTTCCTCGATCATGTGAACCGTCTTCGAAAACGTCGAGTCCGACAGATTGACGGCGATCCGCCCTGTGCCCGCGTAAAACGTCGACACGTTTTGCTCGATGACATTCCCCGCGTCATCCACGAGATCGATCGAGGCGATGAAATCCGCCGCGTGCGCCCGCTCGGGGAACGCCGCGAAGCCCGCGGCCATCACCATGACAGCGACGAACACCGCCAACGCCCGAAACCCTTTTCTCTGAATCATTGTGTACATTTTTTCTACCTCCGTTTCTTTTGTTACATCTGCGGGCCGGCCCGACCGCCGACCGCTGTCCTCAGAATACGCGAGCCGCGCACGGGCAGTCCACAAGTGTCAATTTCTTGTCAATGCCTTTTGCTTGACGAATTTTCCACGCATCCGAAAGCCACGCAGAGCCGGTTTCTCCGCGCATGGCATCTCCTTTGGTTGAAATCGGGAGTTTTGCGAAGCCCTGACCTGCGAAAGCGAACAAAAACCGCACAATAGCCCCGAACTCCGCATAGATAACCGACACTTTTTCAAGAAGTGTTGCTTTTCTTCGAAGAAATCGCTAAACGAACGCAAGCGACCGCCGCAAAACCCCGAATCTCAACCACAGGGCGGCGGCATTGCGGGATTGGATTCGCTTTGGCGGGCTGTGTTCACAAGCAAAGGCCGTCCAGCGCGCTTGTATCGTCGGCCGCTCTGCGCAATTTTGGTGGAGCACGCCCGCCGCCGATGCGCTACAATACCATTATGGGAGATGTGCGGGAATATGAATACGACTACGACTGCGTGCTCGTGAGCGCACGGGGCGATGCGGGCGCCGCGGCCGCGCTCGGCGAAGCGTTGTCGCGCTACCGCCTGCCCGACGGAAAGCGCCTGTCCTGTTTTTTGGACAAGTACGAAGCTCCGCCGGACGAGGTGCTTTTGGCTTCCCTGTCGCGCTGCCGCGGGATGGTGGTTTTGTGTTCTCCGCGCGCGGCGGCGAGCGAAGCGGTGACGGCGCGGTTGCGCGTTTTCGCGGGGGTCATCATCCCCGTCCTTTGCGAAGGCGAGCCGGACGAGTCGATGCCGGCGTTCTTTACAGAGGAGCCTGTCATGCCCGACCTGCGGGGGGAGACGAAGGCCGCGCGGCGGCAGGCGCTCGCCTATGAGACCGTCCGCATCGCGGCGGCGCTGACGGGGCGGCGGCCGGACGATCTCGTGCTGCGGCACCAGCGGCGGCGGCGGGCGCGGACGATCACGGCGTTGCTCGGCGCGGGGGCGGCGTGCCTTGCGGTGGCCGCGTGTTTTTTGTGGCTCGGATTTCTCGCACAAAACGAAGAGGGCATCGCCGCGAGGCAGGCGGCCGCCGGCGCGGATACCATCCGGCGCGTGACGGAAGAGCTGCCCGCCGAAGCCGCGTCCATCCCCGGCGCGACGGCCGCCGTGCAGGACGCGATGCTCGCGAGCGTCGATGCCCTCGTCGCGCACGGGAGCGAAAACGCGGGCGCGGCGGGTACGGCGCTGATCCTCGCGGTGTCTGCGGAAGATTCGGCGGACGTCGTCTTCCGCAAGGCGGCCTTGCTGCGGCGCCTCGGCGAGACGGTCGCGGCGCGCGCGGCGTACGCGGAAGGCGCGGCGAGGGCGGACTTCGGCAGCGGGGGCGAGGGCGAGTTGTTGGCGGCGGCGGACACATTGATTGAACAGGATGCGCAGGGGTACTTCGCCTATACCGCGGACGACGGGCAGCTTGCGCCGCTCGGCGATGCCGCGACGTCCTACGAAGACTGCCGCGCCATCGCCCCGGAAGGGGCGTTCATTCTATGACCACGCCCCGCACCAAGCCCGTAGGGGCGGGGCTTTGCGCACCTATCCCGATTTGCCTTCGGCAAATCGCGGAAGGTGACATGCGAAAGGCACAGCGCTTTAGCGCGTGGTGCCTGACCGCTGCCCCGCCCGCATCCGTAGGGGCGGCATCCTGCCGCCCGCGCCCCGCGCCAGAAGGAGCGTTCATCTCATGACCACGCCCCGCATCCAAACTGTAGGGGCGGCATCCTGCCGCCCGCACCCCGCGCCGCGTTACGACGTCTTTCTGAGTTACCGCCACGCGCCCGCCGACACGGCCGCGGCGGTCAAGGCGATGGCGTTTCTCGAATCCTACCGTCCGCCGGAATTCCAAGACGCCCGCGTGGCACAGCCGCGCCGCGTCTTCCGCGACACCGAGGAACTCCCCGTATCGAGCGCGCTGAGCGCGGCCATCGAGGAAGCGCTCCGCGAGGCGCGCAGCCTCCTCGTCGTCTGCTCGGAGCGCACGCCCGAGTCCGCGTGGGTCGACCGCGAAGTCCGCACCTTC
>JAISTF010000155.1 GCA_031272745.1 Eubacteriales Family XIII. Incertae Sedis bacterium | reverse complement strand
AAACGGAAAAATTTTTTTTTGTTTTTTATTGACAAACCTACTGGAAATGGTATATCCTATCTACATCAGTATCACAAACTTCTCATCGAGTTCGTGATGGCACCGGTCGCTGGGGTTTGCATTGGGAGCAAGGGTCGACCGCATCGCCAAAACGGTTCTGT
This sequence comes from Eubacteriales Family XIII. Incertae Sedis bacterium, assembly GCA_031272745.1. GTDB lineage: Bacteria > Bacillota > Clostridia > Peptostreptococcales > Anaerovoracaceae > WRFF01. Next base: position 2,702 of record JAISTF010000155.1, on the reverse strand, counting down.
GGGACAATGGGGAATGGGGATCATCTATGTTTAAGGCTAACCGTGTGGACACGTCCACGACCTATTTGACGAAACTTGTTATTGTGATTCTCTTGTCTGCGGCGATGCTCGCAGCCATGACGCCGAGTCCAGGGTCGGCCTCCATATACGCGGAAGGGGATCAATCCGCCACGGAGAGTCCGGCGATACCCGGCATGGGCGTCGGGGAACCGACGCCGGAAGGAGAAAAGGAAAAGGACAGTGCGGCCGCGGAGGAGAGCGGGTCCGCTTTGTTGTTTTCTGTTTCCTTCGTCCTGCCGGCAGGCTACGTCTACGGCGACGGCACAAGCGTGTTCACGGTCTCGGTGAGTGAGGGCGAATATGTCTCCCCGGCGAGCATCCCTGCCGTCCCCGCCGACGCCGGCGAGATCTTCACGGGATGGAAGACGGCCGTCTCCGGGACAGACATGACGCTCTCGGCCGAACAGATCTCGAACCAGCCCGTCACCTCCGACACGGAGTACACGGCGCAGTTCGAAAAGATACCCGGAGCAGCCTCCGGGGCCGCGCCGAAACAGAGGAGCGGCATCGGCACACAGGCGGCGCCGCCGTCGGGGACATTCGACATCAGCCGTCCGCTCGGCAACGGCACGATCGATTCCGGCGACAGCGGGAGGATCGTCGTCATCGGTGAGGGCGTCTACGAGGCCTTCTCCGGAAACGCGGCCGGTCTGCAGTCGGCCGTATCCTGGCTCCAGTCCAACGGCACGGGCGCAGACTACGTCCTGTACATCGGCGCGGACGTGACGATCCCCGCCGGGACCGGATCCGGGCAGTACGGCCAGGTCGCCGGACCTTCCGGCGCCTTCGCGGGGCTGCAGGGCAGGGTCCGCACGCTCGCGATCACGGGCAACGCGTCGGATCCCGTGAACAACACGCCTGCGACGACCGCGCCCACCTCGAACCGCCTCCTCACGATGGACACGTCCGCCGTCTTCTTCGGCTGCAACGTCATCCTGCGCAATCTCCGCCACAACCTCGGTGCCGGCATGGGCTCCGACAACGGCGTCTATATGCTCGGCAACGACCTGACGCTCGGCGGCGGCTCGTGGCAGACGAGCGACACGCGCTACCTCGGCGGCGGGCAGAGCGGGAGCGTCTCAGGCAGTCCGACGATGACCGTCTGGTCGACGGGAACGGGCAGGACCGTACTCGTCGGCGGCATGTACCGCGGTACGCTGACAGGCGACACGGAGATCGCCGTGCACGATTCCAGCGGTAACCCCATCGACATCTACGGCGGCGGTGTCGGCGGCGACGATGATCCGACGCTCGCCGAATACAACAGCAATCCGTCGCAGCGCGCCAACGTGCAGGGCGACGTCACGACGACCGTCGACGGACTCGCGACGGGCGCCGGCGGCCTGCGTCAGTACTACGGAGGCGTGCGCAGCGGCGACATCACGGGCCGCATCACGAACACGATCAGGGGGGTCGGCCGCTGGGACGGCTCGAACGGTACGTTCGGCGAAGGCGGAACCAACCACTACATCGGCGGTTCGTGGGTCGGCAACATCGGCTCGAACGACGCGACAGCCGTCTCGCTCCCGAACGAGAAGCAGGCCGAGATCGTGCAGGCCGTCGTCGATCACCCGTCCACGACGATCCTCGAGCAGCTTCCTGTCGGCACGGACTACGCGATCGCCAACATCTTCGACACGAGCGCCTGGACGAACGGCAACGCGTATGCGGCCGGCGGCAACGACGTCGCGGGCACCATCCGCGGCAACATCTTCAACGACTTCAAGTCCGGATCCTACGACCGCGGCGGCTTGAACGCCTTCCAGGGCAGCGGCGCCGAACCCACGAACCACGACGACACGGGCGTGCAGGACGAAGGCTATACAGGCACCCAGACCTTCCGGTGGAATTCCACGACCCACAGGATCGAGAACGTCGACAACGCGATCGCCTACGCCGAGAGCCGCTGCCAGTACAGGCAGTACGGCAACATCACCTCGTACCTGCGCTCCGGCATGATGGCGAGCGGCTCTTATCAATACTACACGCGCGGCGCGGGCGTCGGCGGCTTCATCAAGGGCAACTCCTACATCGACGTGGGCGCCGAAGGCATGACCTGGTACGCGACCGGCGTGGCCGCGGCATCCCAGTACGACGCGGGCCCGGGCACGACGCATACAGCCGGTTCGGGCACCGACACGGTCGCGGGCGCGGCGGGCGACATCACGAAGATGTACACGAACGCCAAGACCAGCGGGCCGAACAACAACGGCAACAACACGGGCTACGACCTCGTCGGTTCCGGCGGGCGCGAGTCGAATACCGACTCCTTCCTGCAGGTCGGCGACTCCTATCTGCGCATGCGCAACATCCGCGCGCGCTGGACCTATGGCGGGCTCTTCGGAGGCGCCCAGGTGGGCAACTCCACGAACCATATCGACCGAGGCATCGTCGACACGCTCGAAGGCACCGGCTTCGACGGGCGCTGGCATGTCGGGGACGGCACGGCCATCGTCAAGGGCGGCCAGATCGATTTCTTCCTCGCGGGCGGCGGTTGGTCCGACACGCGCCAGGACGGCGACTCCTATGTCTACGTCTACGACGGCCCGCGCCTGCGCACCGACGGCACGCCCGTGCCGGACACGGCGGACTTCGACGGCGACGGCGACACATCCGAAACCGCGCCCGCCGCGATCGTCAAC
>JAISTF010000039.1 GCA_031272745.1 Eubacteriales Family XIII. Incertae Sedis bacterium | reverse complement strand
CGCGTGGAGCTCCATCGTGCCGGCGGCCGTCGACGCGGGCGCGTATTCGGTCTACTACAAGGCGGCGGGCGATCCCGATCACAACGACAGCCTCGAGCGCTCCGTCACCGCGTCCATCGCGAAGGCGGGCCAGGCGGCCGTGAGCCTCTCGGGCGATCTGCCGGTGGCGCCGGGCGCGGCGGCGCAGGTCACGGTCGGCGGCGGATCGGGCACGGGCGATTATTTATTGAAGAGCACAAACCCGCAGGCCGCGCAGGTGGCGGTCGTCAATGCGGCGGCGGGGATCTTCACGGTGACGATTGCGGCCGGCGCGGCCGGTGCCGACTACGGCCTCGAATACGGCCGCGAAGGCGACGGCAACTACCTGCCGGCCTCCGCGATCACGCCGACGCATCACGTCACGGCGTCGGGCGGCGGCTCGGGTTCGGCGGGCGGGACAAGCTCCGGCCCTGCGGACGACACGAGCGCGGCGGACGTCCCCGCGAAGGTGACGCACATCCGCACGGCGCTCACGAAATACGGCGTCGTGAAGGGGCGGACCCTGACGATTCCGCTCGTCGTCACACTGGCAGAAGGCGAGACGAAGGCACCGGAGCTTACCTGGAAGAGCAGCAAACCGAAGGTCGCGAAGGTGACGAAGCTGACGGCGACGTCCGTGAAGATCAAGGGCCTGAAGACGGGCAAGACGAAGATCACGATCCGTTCCGCGAACGGCAAGAAAAAGACGCTGACGGTCACGGTCTCGAAGAAGCGCGTGAAGCTCGCGAAGCTCCAGACGAAGGCGCGGACGACGTCGACGAGCGACGGGAAGACGTCGGCGAAAAAGAAGACGGCGAAGAAACCTTCGGTCGGCAAGATCACGGTCTACATGCCGAAGAAGTCCATGAAGGTCGGGCAGACGGCGAAGCTGAAGATCTCGGTCTCCGCGACCCCGCCGTCCGGCTACGTCCCGAAATTCCGCTCGTCGAACAAAAAGGTGGCGACGATCGACAAGGCCGGTTACATCACCGCCCACAAGAAAGGAAAAACCACGATCACCGTCAAAGTCGGAAAGAAAAAAGTGAAGGTAACCGTGAAGGTAAAGTAGGTGCGAGGCTTGCCTCGCCCGCGCATCGTAGCCAACGCCAGATTCGGGCCCGACCCCTCTCGGCCCGTTTCCAAAGCAAGCCCCGCAAACATTCTGCGGGGCTTCGCTGACAGGCAAACTGTGGTATACTGGAATCAGCGGAAAAGGAGGAACGAAATGAGCGAGATTTTGATACTCAACGAAAGCAATTACGCGCAGGCGACGGCGAGCGGGACGGTGGCGGTCGACTTTTACGCGGACTGGTGCGGGCCCTGCAAGATGATGGCGCCGACCTTTGACCAGGCGAAGGACGACTACGCGGGCCGCGTGACATTCGCGAAGCTCAACGTCGACGAGGCGAAGACGATCGCGCTGGAAAACAAGGTGCTCGGCATCCCGACGCTGATCTTCTACAAGGACGGGCAGATTGCGGACCGCGTGACGGGCGTCGTCGACAAGGCCACGCTGTACGCGAAGCTCGACGCGCTGCTGTAAAGGCGAGGCGCGGCTTGCCAAGCGATCCGGCATCCAAATTCAATAACTTATCCGCTGCCGTGCCTCCCGAGGAAGCGCGGCGGTATTCTCTGTCGGACTATGGCGAGGAGCGCGAGGAGCGGCCGGCGCTGCTGTTGCATACCTGCTGCGGGCCGTGCAGCACGGCGGTGGTGGAGCGGTTGGCCGAGCGCTATCGCATCACGCTGTATTTTTGCAATTCCAACATCGACGACGAGGAGGAGTACCGGCGGCGGCTTGCGGCGCAGCGGGCGTTCGTCGCGGCGTACAACGGGACGGATGCGGGGTTGGCGTCGCCGTTGGCGCTCGTCGTCGCGCCGTACGCGCCCGAGGCGTTTTTGGCGAGCGTGGCGGGGCAGGAGGACGCGCCCGAGGGCGGCGCCCGGTGCCGCATCTGCATCGCGGGGCGGCTTGAAGCGACGGCGGCGCATGCGGCGATGAACGGGTTTTCCGTGTTCTCGACGACGTTGTCCGTGAGTCCGCACAAAGATTTTGAGGGCATCCTTTGGTTGGGGCGGGAGATCGCGGTGCGTTACGGGCTCACGTTTCTCGGGGAGGATTTCAAGGCGCGCGGCGGGTTTGCGCGGTCGGTCGAACTGTCGAAACAGTACGGGCTTTACCGGCAGAATTTTTGCGGGTGCCGGTTTTCGAGGCGGGACGCGGAGGCGCGCGGCGGCCGCGGCGAGCGGGCGCGATGACGGCGGCGAAGTACGCGGACGTCGTCGTCGGCACGCGCAGCGACAACGTCGACAATTTTTTCACCTATGAGACGGGCGGGCTGGAAGGGCTGCGCGTCGGGTCGAAGGTGACGGTGCCGTTTGCGCAGGAACGCGGCAATCGTGACGGGTATGTGTTTGCGTTGTTCGACGATCTGCCCGCAGGGCTCGAGGGGAAGCGGATGCGGCGCATTTCCGCCGTAGACGGGCAGGAGTCGCTGACGGAGGATGCAGTCGCGGTGTGCGTCTGGATGCGGCGACGGTATTTTTGCCGGTATATCGACGCGGCGCGGTGCTTTGCGCCCGCGGGGAAGAAGCGCGCGAAGGTGGGTGGTGAGAGCGAAGGCGGGCGGCAGGATGCCGCCCCTACGAATCCTGTAGAAAACGGAGCGCCTGTGTTGACGCAGGAGCAGAAGGCGGCAGTGGGGCGGATCCTGCCCGCGTTGGCGGAGGGAAAACCGAAGGTGTTTTTGCTGCGCGGGGTGACGGGCAGCGGGAAGACCGAGGTCTACCTGACGGCGGCGGAAGAGGCGCTGCGGCGCGGGCGGCGCGTCGTCATGCTCGTGCCGGAAATCAGCCTGACGCACCAGACGGTCGCGCGGTTTCTTGCGCGGTTCGGCGCGGCGCGCATCGCGGTGCTGCACAGCGGGCTCACGCTGCGCGAGCGCTACGACGAATGGGTGCGCATCCGGAGCGGCGGAGCGGACATCGTGATCGGCGCGCGCTCGGCGGTCTTCGCGCCGGCGGAAAACCTCGGGCTCGTCCTCGTCGACGAGGAGCACGAGGGTACGTACAAATCCGACATGAGCCCGAAGTATGACGCGGTCGAGGTCGCGGTGCGGCGGGCGCAGGCGGCGGGCGCGGTCTGCGTGCTCGGCAGCGCGACGCCGTCGGTCGTGTCGTCGTACCGCGCGGAGCAGGGTTATTATGAAGAAATCACGCTCACGAAACGCTACAACACGACGCCGCTCCCGCACCTGACGGTCGTCGACATGCGCAAGGAGCTGATGCGCGGCAACAAGAGCATCTTCAGCGAGGCGCTGTACGCGGCCATGCTCGATGCGTTCGCCGCGCGGCGGCAGGTGATGTTGTTTTTGAACCGGCGCGGGTGGTCGTCGTTCGTCTCGTGCCCGCATTGCGGCTATGTGATGAAATGCGCGCAGTGCAATATTTCGCTCACCTACCACAAGGCCGAGGATCGCGCGGTCTGTCATTTTTGCGGGGCGTCGGCGGCCGTGCCGAAGGCGTGCCCGTCGTGCGGCGCGGAGGGGCTGCGGTTTTTCGGGCTCGGCACGGAGCAGGTCGAGGAACTGACGCGGCAGGCGTTTCCGGAGCAGAAGGTGGCGCGGCTCGACGTGGACGCGGCGAAGCCGAAGGGCGCGGCAAAGAAAATCCTCGCGGACTTCGCGGCCGGCAAGACGGACATCCTGATCGGCACGCAGATGATCGCGAAGGGGCTGGACTTCGCGGGGGTGTCGGTCGTCGGCGTCATCTCGGCGGACATCACGCTGAACATCCCCGACTTCAAATCCCCCGAGCGCACCTTCCAACTCGTGACACAGGTCGCGGGCCGCGCGGGGCGGCGCGAGGAGCGCGGCAGCGTCTTCGTGCAGACGTACGTGCCGGAGCATTACGCGATCGAGGCCGCGCGCCATCATGACTACGAGGGGTTCTACCGCTCGGAGTTGTTTTTCCGCGAGACGCTCTCCTATCCGCCGTACACGGACGTCGTGCAGGTCACGACGTTTGCGGCGGACGAAGATGTCTGCGCGGCGGGCGCAGGAGAGGTGCGCGAGCTGATTTTCGCGGCGCTGGGTCCGTCCGGCCTCGCACGCGAGGCGGCGGCGGGGATGCTCGGGCCGCGTCCCGCGCCGGTGGCGAAGATCGGCGCGGACTACCGTTGGCACCTGTATCTGAAGGTGCCCACGGGACGGCGGCGGGCTTATGAGGCAGCGCTCGCGGAGGTGAAGCGGCGGGTGAACACGGACGCCGGCAAAGGTTATCGTATAATGTTGGATGTAAATCCGTTTTCTTTGATGTGAGGAGTTTGTTTGCATGGCGCTTAGGAATGTGGTGACGGAAGAGGATCCGATCCTGCGGAAGCGGTCGCGCGAGGTGGCGGAAGTGACGCCGCGCATCCGCGAGCTTGTGGAGGACCTGTGGGAGACGATGTATGAGAAGGACGGCGTGGGGTTGGCGGCGCCGCAGGTCGGCGTGCTGCGGCGCGTGGTCGTGATCGACGCGACGCCGCGGGAGGAAGACGCGGAGGATGGCGACTCCGGCGGTGTTGTCTCCGATGGCTTGTCCTCGACACAGGATCGTAGGGGCGGCTTTCAGCCGCCCGCCGAAGAGGAACCGCCCGCCGAACCGCAAAAATACGCGTTGATCAATCCGGAAATCGTGTGGCGCTCCGAAGAGACGGCCTGCGAACAGGAAGGCTGCCTGTCGGTGCCGGGGTATGCGGGCAAGGTGACGCGGCCGCTGAAGGTGCGCGTGAAGGCGCTCGACGCGGACGGGCGGGCGATCGAGGTGGAAGGCGAAGGCTTGCTCGCGCGGGCGCTCTGCCATGAGATCGACCATCTCGAAGGCGTGCTCTATACGGACATCGCCGAGGAAGTGAAGCCCGTGGGGCAGGCCGCCGAAGAGGAAGGGGAAGAGGCAGAGGCATGAGGGTCGTCTATTTCGGGACGAGCGCGTTTGCGGTGCCGCCGCTCGAAGCGCTTTTGTCGGACGGCGGCGTGGATGTGCCGCTCGTCGTGACGCAGCCGGACCGCGTGCGCGGGCGGGGCGGCAAGGTGCTGCCGACACCCGTGAAGGCGGCGGCGCTCGCGCGGATGCGCGACAACGGGAAATCGGGTAGGGACGGCTTGCGCGTGCTCGAACCCGAGCGCATCCGCGGCAACGAGGCGTTTTTCGCGGAGCTTGCGGCGGCGGCGCCCGACCTGATCGTGGTCGCGTCGTACGGCCAAATCCTGCCGCGCGAAGTCTTGGAGCTGCCGCGGCTCGGTTGCGTGAACATCCACGCGTCGTTGCTTCCGAAATACCGCGGCGCCTCGCCGATCCGTCAGGCGATTTTGGACGGGGAAGAGGAAACGGGCGTCACGCTCATGGTCATGGGCGAGGGGCTCGACGACGGGGACATGATCGCGCGGACGGCGGCGCGCGTCGGCGATCTGGACGCGGGCGCGCTGACGGAGCGGCTCGCGGCGGCGGGCGCGGCGCTTTTGCTTGAAGCGCTGCCGTCGCTGGAGGACGGGACGGCGCTGCGCGTGCCGCAGGAGGAAAGCCTTGCGACGTACGCGCCGAAGACGACGAAGGAAGACGCGCGTCTCGACTGGTCCGCGCCCGCGGAGGCGGTCGTGCGGCGGGTGCGGGCGATGGCGCCGGAGCCGGGGGCTTGGACGCTCGCGGGGGATGTGCGCGTGCGCGTGCTCGGGGCGCACATAGGCGAGCGCGCTGCCGCGCAAGGCAATCCGGGCACCGTGTTCGCGGTATCGGATGAGGGGGTGTTTGTGCTGGCGGGGGACGGGGCGGTCGTGCTCGACGTGATCGGGGTGCCGGGGAAGCGGCCGATGCGCGTCGCGGAGTTTTTGCGCGGGAACGCGTTCCCGGCGGGGCGGCTGGAGTGAGGCGGCCATGACCCGCGCCCGTCAGGATTCGGAGCGGGCGGCGGCATACCGCGTGCTCTTGGACGTCGAGACGAAGGGGGCGTACACGAACCTCGCTTTGCGCGGGGACGGGGCGACGCCGTTCGTGCGGGAGCTGGTCTACGGGGTCGTGCGGCGGAAGCGGACGCTCGACCGCGTCCTCGCGGATTATCTCACGCAGCCTGCGGGGAAGCTCCGGCCGCCGGAGCGGACGCTGCTGCGTATGGGGTTGTATCAGCTGTTGTATATGGATTCGGTGCCGGACTATGCGGCGGTGTCGGAGACGGTGGCGCTTGCGAAGCGCGCGGCGCACGGGCGCGAGGGGTTTGTGAACGGGGTGCTGCGGCGCGCGGCGCGCGACTGCGCGCTTCGAGATGAGCCCGCCGGACGGCCGGGCGGCACCCTTCGCCCGTCTTCGTCGCGGGAAATACCATGCGGCCTGCCGTCCGGCGGGCTTGCTTTGCAGCTTGCGGATGCGTATAGTTTTGAGCCGTGGATCGTAGAGCGGTGGTTGACGGAGTTTGAGGATGCGGGGCGCGTGGAGCGGTTGTTGGCGGCTTTGAACGAGACGCCGCGGCTGTATATTCGGGTGAATCCGTTGAAGACGGACCCCGAGGCGTTGCGGGCGACGCTCGCAGCGCTTGGGTTTTTCGTGGGCGCGGGACTCTTCGTAGAGGGCGAGGGGGTGCTGGGGTCGGCGCCGTTTCGGGACGGGCTCTTTTCCGTGCAGGACCCCGGCGCGCAGATTGTGGCGGCGAAGCTCGGGGCGCTGCCCGGGGAGACCGTGGTCGACGTGTGCGCAGCGCCCGGCGGCAAGGCGTGCGCGGTCGCGGAGGGGATGCGCGGCGAGGGGCGCGTCATCGCGGCCGACGTGAATCCGGGGCGCGTGCGCCTGATCGAAAACGAGGCGAAGCGGCTCGGGCTGTCCTGCGTCGAGGCGCGTGTGCGCGACGCGCGGGACGCGGACCCCGCGCTCATCGGCCAGGCCGACCGCGTGCTCTGCGACGTACCGTGCTCGGGCCTGGGGACGGCGCGCCGCCGCCCCGAAGTGAAATACAAGACCGAGGCGGACGCCGCCGCGCTTCCGCCGCTACAACACGAGATCTTGGACGCCGCCGCGCGCTACGTCAAACCCGGCGGCGCGCTGCTCTACGCGACCTGCACGATCCTTCGTGCCGAAAACGAAGAGGTCGCTGCCGCGTTCCTCGAAACGCATCCCGCGTTCCGCAAACAAGAGGAAGCCCTGTTATTGCCCGATGCCGACGGCACGGACGGGTTTTACTATTGCTTGATGACCAACGAGGAGGCGCCGGGCGAGCCCCCGCTCGTGTTGCCAGGGAAAATTGAAAGATTTGCTTCCCCATCT
>JAISTF010000004.1 GCA_031272745.1 Eubacteriales Family XIII. Incertae Sedis bacterium | reverse complement strand
AGGTGTTGCCGCTGACCGGCACGGTCGCCGCAAACGCGACCCCCGCCGGCGCCAGCATCGCCGCCGCCACGACCGCCGCCAGCAGCAGCGTCCATGCTCTTCTCCGAATCTTTTTCATCGCGCGTCTCCCATCTGTGACCCACAAAACGCAACCGTTGTGACCATTATACATCATTTACAATCCTCTTGACGAGCCCCCGCCCATTGCGCTAAAATCACCTCATGCAGATGAAGATTCCGCTTTCCCGTCCGTATGTGCCCGGACTTGCAGCAGACTATATTTCAGACGTGATTGATGCCGGCCACGCGGGCAGCGGCGAATACTATACGCGCCTTTGCATGGAATGGTTGAAGGACGCGGCGGGCGTGCCGCAGGCGGTGATCGTGAAAAACGGCGCGAAGGCCGCGGAACTCGCGGCGCGGCTCTGCGGTGTCGGGCCCGGAGACGAGGTCATTCTGCCGGCGGCCTGCTCGGCAGTGACCGCGCGGGCGTTCCGGCAGCGCGGCGCAGAGCTCGTCTTCGTCGACATCCGCCCCGACACGATGAACATCGACGAGACGCTGATCGAGGCGGCGGTCACGCCGCGTACGAAGGCCCTCGTCGCGCACCATTTCGCGGGCGTGTCCTGCGAGATGGACACAATCCTGGAAATCGCCGGCCGCCGCAACCTGCGCATCGTCGAGGACGCGGCCCACGCCATGTACGCGAGCTACAAAGGCCGGCCGTGCGGTGGCATCGGGGACTTCGGCTGCTTCTTTTTCCACGACCCGGAAAACCTTGTCACGGGCGAGGGCGGCGCGCTCACGGCGCGGCGCGCGATCCCGGCGGCGGAACACCTGAAGCCCTTGTTCCCCGGCGAATCCTTCTGCGCGCTGCTTTGGAGTCGATTCGAGCTGGCCAAAAAAATCGCGGACGACCGGCGGCGGATATGGAATCTGTATTACGAAACCCTGCGCGACCTCGGCCCCGAGGACAAAGGCCTCATCGACCTGCCGGTCGTGCCGGACGGCTGCGTGCACGGCGGCCACCTTTTCTATGTCAAGGTGAAAGACCTTGACGAACGCACGCGGCTCATCGGCTACCTGCGCTTCGCAAACATCGAGTCCGCCTTTCACCCCATGCCGCTGCACGACGCCGACGCCGGGCTCGCGGGCCGGTTTTGCGGCGAGGATCGCTACGCGACGCGCGAAAGCGAGCGCCTCGTGCGCCTGCCGATCTACGTCGGCATGACCGACGAGGAGATTCAGGCCGTCTGCGACAGCGTCGCGGAATTCGTGATTTTGAACAAAACTTTTTACTGACTTATTCGGATTGCACCGCAGGGTTCCGAAGCCCGGCTTCAGGACACTTTGCTGAATATCTTGATGTCCGTCGGGGCGGCCTTGTAGATGTCGCCGCCGGGGATCAGGCGTTGGAAGTGCTCGCTGGCCATGTGCTTGTCGAGCGCTTCCTTCGTCTCCCAGAGCTCGATCATCACGAGGTCGGTCTCCGAGCCGCCCTCGGGCTCGTACAAATCGTAGGCGAGGCAGCCGTCCTCCTCGTGCGTGAGGCGGATCATTTCCGCCATGTGCGCGAGGTACGCCGCCTTTTGCCCCGCTTTGATGGTGTCCTTGCAGATTACGCCGATTGCCATTTCCAAACCTTCCTTTCCGTACCGTTGCTGCGTTCCCGCCCTATTCTACAATAACTTTCTCCACACTGTCCACCGCCATCGCCTGCACCATCGCGTGGTATTTCAGCGAAAACCGCACAAAGTCGCCGGGCGCGAGGGCGCGCGGGCAATCGGTCACGTCGCAGACGAAGCAGTCGCTCGTGCCGTCGACGAGCACGAGCCCGGGCTCCAGCGGCTGCGACTCGCGGATGTCCATGTCCTGGTAGCCGACGCCGATGAGCGCGCGCTTCCGCACGGCGGGCCCTTCCTTGCCGACGGGGACGAAGGCACCGGTCGGCGCGTCGATGCGGCAGCCCCAGGGCACCGCGGGCTTCTCCTTCACCTCGATGACCTCGGCCGTCAAAAGGAAATTGTCCGTCCGCGCACCCGCAAACGGCACGTCGTAGCAGGCGACGTTGCCGATGAGCATCGCCTCGCCGAGGCGCAGGTGGTTGATCTCCGGCGGCAGCGTGCCCTCTTCGAGCATGCGCACCGTGCTCGTGCTGCCGCCCGAAATGCAGGCCAGCTTGCGCCCAAGCTGCGCTTCGGCCTCGCGCACGGTCAGCGCGAGCGCGCCCATATTCCTCTCGTCCGGCACGATGGCGTTGAGGCAGCTGAGGTTCGCGCCGATGCCGTGCAGCTCGACGCCGGGCAGCGACTCGGCCACCTTGCACAGCTCGATGAGTTCCTCCGGCAACGCCCCCTCGCGCAGCTCCCCGAGCTCTGCCATCAGCACGACCTTGTGCGCGCGCCCCTGCTTCAGCGCCTCGCCGGAAAGCGCTTCGAGCGTCACGCGCTCCGAGTTGAGACTCACGTCGGCATAGCGCACGACGTCCGCCGCGTCGCTCGGCAGCGGCGTGCGGATCAGCCATTTCTCGACGCCCGCGTAGGGCTCCTGCGCCAACGGCCCGCCGGGCCCGAACAACTTCTCCAAGTTTTGCACGCGCGATTCGCAGACGCTGTCCACGCCGCCGTCGAGGATCATCCGCATCAGGCGCTCGTCCGCGACAAGCCCCTTCGTCACGAAACTCAGCGCGATGCCGCGCCGCGCCGCGAGCGCCTTCAGCGCGCGGATGTTGTGCAGGATGCCCTGCGCCCGGATTTCAAGTTTCGGAAGCATGCGGTTTCCCCTTCTTCTCATTGAATAACCAAATCGCCCGTGCGGACTCTGTCTCAAGACCCCACTGTACCGACACGTCGTCGTCGTCCGTCTCCGGCAGCGCCTCGCCGCCCGGCAGCAAGCGTTTCATCAGCCACAGCGTGAACCACGGATTTTTCGCAAGTACGGGCCCGAGCGCATTCGTCCACACAAGCCCGGTCCGGACGGCGCCTTCCGCTGCCGCCGCGCCGCCGCTCCCCGCGCCGTTTCCTCTGCCGTAAAGCACATCCCCGAGCGGGGCCTGCCCTTCCGCAAGCTCGGTGTCGACCATCTGGATCTGCACGCCGCAAACCGCGCGGTCGAGCCCGGGCGCGCGAAAGACGAGATCGTCGCCGTATGGCATGTCGCGCTCGCGGCACACCATGTCAAGCGCCCCGAGCCCTTCCCATACGCTCCCGTCCGCGCGGTGCGTCTCCTTCGCGAAGAGCGCGCCCGTCGTGCCGGTGCAGAACACGCCTTTGCCGGCGGCGAGGTATTCGTCCAAGGCGCCCTGCTCTTTCCACAGCGCGTCCCGCACGGCCGGAAGCGCCGCGAGCTCGCCGGGCCCAAAGAGCAGCAGGTCCGCCCACAGGAAGTCGATGTGTTCCGAAAGACGGGATACGCGCCGCATGTCGATGCAGGCGCCGAACGTCTCCGCCTGCCGCGCGAGCGCCATCGCGTCGCCGCGCCCGCCGTGCAGACAGAGGATGTCGGGAAGCATCCAGAGCACATTCCAGCAGCGTTTCTCAGGGCCGTTATTCATGGACCGCCACTCCCGCGTGAGCACGCAGTTTCTCGAATTTTTTCAGCAGGGTGATCAGATACACCGCCTGTGACTTGCAGGCCGCGGCCGCGCGCAGGATCGCGTCCTCGTCGCCCGTCTCGTAGATTTCGACGCGCTCGTCCGGCACGCCCGCGTACCGCAGGCGGAGCGCCACGTCGTAGCAGACCGTCTCCCCGAAGCAGATGATTTTTTCGACGCCCCGCGCGACGGCGGAGAAATCGCAGTCGTATGCGTAGAACGTGTTGCTGTACGCGGGCACGATGTCGTCGACCACGTCGAGGCCGACGAGGAAGACTTTCTCCCGCGGGTCCGCCGCGATCACGTCGAGCGCGCTCTGCAGCGTCTCCGGATTTTCCTGCTTCATGCGCACGTACGACACGGTCTTGTCCGCGAGCGCGAACGTCTCAAACCGCCCGCCGATGTTCTCGAATGTGGCGAGCGCCCGCGCGATGTCGGCCGGCGCGATGCCGTTCGACAGCGCGACCGCAGAGGCCAGCGCGTAATTGTACAGGAAATGCGCCGCCGTGTACGGCATCGGGTAGGCCGCGCCGTCTATCGTGAACGTCCGCGCTTCCGCGTCGACATTTTCAATCACAAAATCGCCAGCCGCCTCGCTCGCAAACCCGCAGCTTGGGCACGAGAAGGGGCCGACGTTCGCGAGGTGGTACCCGCCGAAGTCGAGCGCGTCGTGGCATACGGGGCACGGCATCGTCACGGCAAACGGGTCCTCCGCGCGCGCGCCGTCTTCGCGGCGGAAGACCGGCGCGGCCACGCCGAAGCGCACGGCGGTGCCCGCAAACCGCTCCAGCGATTTGCTGCGCGGCTCCTCGTTGTTTACGTAGACGGTCACGTCCGGCGCGATGGCCGCCTTGACCTTCTGATAGATATAGTCCGGGTCGCCGTTGCGCTGGACCTGGTCCTTTTGCAAATTCGTGACGCAGAGGTTTTTCGCGGGCAGCGCGGCGCGGATGGCCGCGAGGCTGCGCTCGTCGACTTCGAGGATGAGCCATTCGTCTTTCAGCCGCCCGCCCGCCGTCGCGCGCTTCAGCAGCGCCGTACAGACGCCGGCCTTGAGGTTTGCGCCTTCGAGGTTTGCACAGACGCTGCGCCCCGCCGTGCGGAAGATGTGCGCGAGCAGATTCGTCGACGTCGACTTGCCGTTCGTGCCCGTGATGAACACGGCCTTTTCAAAGTCGATGCCGCGAAAGCCCGTGAGCATGTCCGGCGCGAGCTTCAGCGCGAGCTCGCCGGGCAGGTTGCTGCCTTTCGACGGCGCGACGAGCCGCGCGAACGCGGCGGCGGCTTTGCCGACCCACAGCGCCGCCAAAAACCGCGGCCCGATTTTTGTTTTTTCCTGACGCGCATTTGCCATACCACGCAATTTTATCATATACTGTTTTGTGTGAATAAGACGTTTGTGTTAAAAGACCTGCTTGTGGATACGCCCTGCGAGACCCTTGCGGGCGACCCTGCGGCGACGCCCGTCTCGGACATCGTCAGCGATTCGCGCAAGGCCGCGCCGGGCGCCCTCTTCGTCTGCCTGCCGCCGATCGGCGCGGACGGCGCGGACGGGCACGGCTACGCGGCCGCCGCTTATGAGGCGGGGACGCGGGCGTTTCTCTGCGAGCGGATGCCGGACGGGCTCGCGGGCTTGGACGGGGTCACCGTGCTGCGCGCGGCAGACACGCGCAAGGCCCTCGCGCTCGCGGCGGCCCGCTTCTACGATTTCCCCGCGCGGCGCGTAAAGCTCGTGGGGATGACGGGCACGAAGGGCAAGACGACGATCTCCTATATGCTCCAGGCGATCTTCCAGGCGGCGGGCAAGTCCGTCGGGCTCATCGGCAGCAACGGCATCTTCTATGACGATGTCCATGTGAAGCTGCTCAATACGACGCCCGAACCGATGCGGCTGCACGGCTTCCTTGCGGACATGGCGGACGCGGGCGTGGAGTACGTCTTCCTCGAGGCGACGTCGCAGGGGTTTTTCTTGGACCGCACCTACGGGGTGGACTTCGACCTCGGGCTGTACACGAACATCTCGACGGATCACATCTCCAAGACGGAGCACCCGAGCTTTGAACATTATTTCTCCTGCAAGCAGAAGATCTTCTCGCAGACGGAGACCTGCATCGTGAACCGCGACGCGGAGCGCTACGACGAAATCGTCGCCGGCGCCGGGGATACGCGCATCGTGACCTACGGATTTGCGCCTTCGTCATCCTCGGGCGATTTCAATTCGTCATCCTCGGGCTTGACCCGAGGATCCAGGGCTGACTATGCGGCCCGAAACATCGACTGCCGCATGGACGGCACGCGCATGACTGTGCGGTTTGACTGCCGCGCGCCGGGCTGGGAAGCGCCGATCCTGTTGCGCATGCCGGGCATCTTCAACGCCTCCAACGCGCTCGCGGCAATCGCGGTGGCCGACCATTATTCGATTCCCACGGAACATATCCAAAGCGGCCTCGCTTCGGCTGTATCGCCGGGGCGCATGGAGCCCGTGGACGTCCCCGCGCCGTACACGGTGCTCATCGACTTCGCGCACAATCGCCTCTCGATGGAAAGCCTCTTCGAGACGGCGAAGGCCTACCGGCCGCGGCGCATCCTCTGCGTCTTCGGGCTCGAGGGCAACCGCGCGCACGTCCGGCGTTTCGACTCCGGCGAGATCCTCGGGCGCGACTGCGACTATACGATCCTCGCGAACGCGAGCCCGCGCACGGACGACCCCGACCGCATCCTCGAGGACATCGCGGCCGGCATCGAGCGCGGCGGCGGGCGCGGGCGTTACAAGATCTGCCCGGACCGCAGGCTCGCCATCCTGCAAATCTTAGACATGGCCCGCGAGGGCGATCTCGTGCTGCTGGTGGGCAAGGGCAACGTGCCCTATGAAGAAGTGCGCGGCGTGAACGTCCCGTTCAGCGAGCGCGCCGTCGTCGACTCATACTTTCGCGGCGTTTCCTGACCTTTTCCCAGGCCTTCTTGTCCTCGTCCGTCTCGGGGACGAACGGCGGCACGGGCGTCGGATGCCCTTCCCCGTCGAGCGCGACGAGCGTGAAATACGCGTCGAGCGCGCGCTTTTTGCTGCCGGGTATGCGCAGGTCCTCGACCTCGACGATGACGCGGATTTCCATGGACGTGGTGCCCACGTAGACGACGGTCGCCGTGCAGGTGAGGAAGCGCCCGATGTGGACGGGCTCGAGGAACTGCAGCTCGTCCACACGCGCCGTCACGACGTTTGTCTTCGCGTATTTCAGCGCCGCGGCTCCCGCCGTGTTGTCCATGATCTTCATGATCTCGCCGCCGTGCACGTTGCCGTAGCCGTTGGCCTGGTTCGGCTGCGTGAGGATGCTGATCGTCACTGTTCTGTCGTCGCAAGTGTTCATTGAAATCCTCCTTCGGGCGGGGCAGCGCCCCTGCGTTCATATGATAGAATAACATATATGGACATCAAAATGCTTGCAACGGATTTGGACCGCACGCTGCTGGACGGCCGGCATGAGCCGACGCCGGAAAACGCATCCGCGCTCGAAGCCTGCGCCGCGAAGGGCATCGTGCTCACGGCCGCGACGGGCCGCGCGCTCACCGCCGTCCCGCCCGCCGTCCGCGCCATCAAAGGGATGCGCTACGTGATCTGCTCCAACGGCTCCAAGGTCTATGACAACGAGCGCACCGCGCTGCTCGACGCGCACTACGTCTCGCCCGAGGCGATCGAATACACCCGGCCGTTCTTAGCCGACCCCGAGGTGCTCATCGAATACTTCTGGGACGACACGCCGCACGTCGACGCGGAGCGCTACGAACGGCACGAAGCGATCCCCGACTGGTTCCTCGGATATTTCCTCGCTTCGCGCAAGCCGCACAGGGACATCGCGGCCGACGTGCAGGCGCACATCCACGAAATCGAAAACGTGAATTTTGTCTTCGGCACCGAGGCGCAGCGCGCGCGCGTCCACCGCTTCCTTGCGGCGCGGCCGGACCTGTACGAGCTGACGAGCTCGATGCCGTTCAATTTCGAGATCGGCGGCGTCGGCGTGAGCAAGGCGTCCGCGCTGGACTTCGTCTGTGCGCGCGAAGGCATCGCGCCGAAGGACTGCATCTGCTTCGGCGACAGCGAAAACGACGCGCGCATGATCGCCTGGGCAGGCTTCGGCGTCGCGATGGGCAACGCAGTCCCCGAGGCAAAGGCCGCCGCCGACTTCGTCACCTTGGACAACGAGCACTCCGGCGTCGCCCACGCCCTCCACACCCTCGGCATCCTGTGACTTTTTTGCCCCGAATTCAATTCGGAGCGAACTGCGCTCGCATTGCTGTTTTCAAAGATACGGAATAGATTGCAAAATGGTATCAAAACACCTTATTTCTTGACCAATATTGAATCTGTTCCGTAAACTGCGGCGAGGCCCAACAAAGAATTCCGCACGCGCCAGCCTTCCGTGCCATCCTATTTGTTCAGCAGCCATGTTATACTCATCTTGCCATGTCACTAAACTCTTGGTTTCGACGAGCGCTGGATTTGATTGCGTGACTTGGCCGGTGACGGGCTGGGAATCATGGAGAACGGGACGATGGAGAAAACCGCAGCAGAAAAACGATTTTGGATAGCGCAGATTGATTATGAGCTGCTGACCCGAAGGGCGTTCCGAATCAGCGGCGGGCAAATGCTGAAGACGACTGCGGTTGACGCAGGCACCGCTTTGAAAGATGCCAGGGGAAAACTCGCGTCTTTGCGTGCCGAGGACTTCAGACGCGCTACGAAGCAAGTCGGGGCCGACATCCTCACCGCAGCAGGAAAAGCCAAAACGGAAGCGGTAAAACCGAATGTGTTTCGCAAGGCGGGCAATGCCGTCAATAGAACAGCGTCTAAAGCAAGGGAAGCGATTCAATCGACGCCGGCAACGGTAAAAGCCGCAGTCGCGTCTGTCAAAGAAATGGACGGCGATGACTGGCGGAATACCGTAGCATCTGCCGGAAAACACGCTGTCAAAGCCGGCAAGACCGTATCGGGCGTTCAGGCCATGCATGATCGCCTGGAAGCGAAAAACATCAAAGATGTCTGCGCTGAATACTATGCGGCGGCAGAAGTTGTCACACAGGAGCACAAGGAGAAGCTCAATGGAGAAATCCAATCATTTGGAGAATCCAGACTGGAAAGCCTGCATGAAACGCTCGCGCGGTTTCTTGATTATTTGGAGATATTGCAGCAGAAGAACAAGATCAAGGAGTATGAGATATTCGACGGAATCGAAGTGAGCGCGGAAAAATTGGTCGAGATGAGGGCGATCGACATGGATGTGCAGAAGGCGCTGAAAATGTCGGCGACATCCGGCGTGTTGGGCGTTGCCGCAGTGCTGGGCACTCCTGCTTTGGTGACGACGACCGTCTCGGCAGTGGGTGTCGCCTCGACGGGTACCGCAATCGGCTCGCTGACCGGCGCTGCGGCAAACAGTGCCGTGCTCGCGTGGCTCGGCGGAGGCAGCGTGGCGGCGGGCGGGGGCGGCATGGCTGCAGGTGCAACGGTCTTGGCCGCGGCCACGGTTGGCGCGACGGCTGCCGTGGCAATCCTCGCAGTCGGAATCATGACAAGCATGCATTACGGCAATGTCCTGACGCAAGCCAGGGAATACGAAAAAGAAACGGGCATTGCCGTGGCGAACCATGAAAAGGCCTGGATTGTCATGGATGGAATCGCCAGTCGAGTACAAGAGCTCCGGCAAACGACACAGGAACTTCGGTCACGAACCGAAATACAGCTGGATCGGCTCGAAGCATTATTGGCGCCTGAAGTCGTATTCGATAGTAACAATCCGGACCATGTGAAGGTGTTCAACCGGTGCGGACTGCTTGTAAAGACTATGACCGAGCTGGCGCAGACGCCTCTGCTCAACGACGAGGGCAGCATGACAGCAGAAAGTTATTCAATCAGCGGCAAGATACGCAAGATACTGAACACGGAGGTTTGATGCGATGGATTACAAGATGCTACTGCGAATGTTGTGGGCGGAATTCGGGGACGATTTGATCGCCCTCGGGAAGGACAAGCTGAGCGATGCATGGGTAAAGGCCGACAAGGGAAAACCCGTGAAGACAGAGCAGGCAGGCGATCCTTTGCCTGAAATTCTCGCCTACGATGACGGCGAAAAATTTGAAGCGCAGATGCTTGAGAAATTGGATGGGCTTGCAATCAATGCCATCCACAACGAAGCCGACGTTCTTTTCGTGTTTTTTGAATTGGTGAAGATGGCGGGGGAAGTCCGAAAATTTCAGGAAGCGCAGATTACCAAACGGGCGGCCATCGCAGCCGAGAGAGATGTCGCTATCGCTCGTATTGAAGCGCAGAAAGAGTTGTTGTTGGTATATTTGGACAAGACCTTTGACGAACGCAAGGATGCGTTTCAGTCTTTCTTTCGTGTCATCGACGATGCTTTGGAAAAGGACGACATGCAGGAATTGGCGATGGGTCTCGACAGCGTCATCCGCTTGGCACAGACGTCGCCCTTCAAGGACTTGCGAACGATAGAGGAAACCGCCGCCGCACTCGGCGACAAGAACCATGAGTGGGATTTTTGACGTGCTTCCGACGAAATGCTGCGAATCGGCGGCTACCAGCCGGGTATCTTCCGCCCCATGTTCCGGCGCTTCTTTACACCGGCATCCCGTAGCTGCGCCACCATCTTTCCGCTCCGGACATCTTCCCACAGAAACCGCAATACGCGACAGCCGAGCCGCCGCAAGCCGTCCTCGCGGATTTTCTCATTGACAAGGGCGTCCTGCGTCTGGTATTTGACTCTGCCGTCGAGTTCCACGACGAGCAGGCCCGACCGGAGGCTCCAACACATATCGACGCGTGCGACGCGTGTCCGGCAATCCTGCGGCAGCCGGATTTCGACCTGCTGGCACGGCAAGGTCAACGAACCTTGATAGACAGCCCGCCACCCCTGCGTTTCCAGCGGAGACTCGCATTTTGCGTTGGCGAAAGGAAGGAGCCTCGCCAATCGCCGGACACCGGGCAGGCAAGCGTGTTTTTCCACATAACCTTGCAGTTTTCGCACAGTCGTTTGTCTTGTGTACAGACTGTGATTCAGCGCAACCAGACATGAGGCCGAATCGAATTCAAGGCAGAGATCGACCAACACGCGCTCGACACAAGCCACGCGCACACCGTCGATCAAATTGTAAGCCGGCAGTTTTCCGGTATAACGCCACTTGACCATTTCTTGTATCCCGCCCTGCTTTATATTCAAGCAACAGCGCGGTCCGAGCGGGATTTCTCCCAAGACCGGAATGCCCCGCATCACAGCGCCGCTGATGCCGGAGAAGATGACGTTTGGATTTTTCAGCCTTTCAGCATAGAACTTGACTATCGCCCTGTGCCTTTCCTGCTCAGATGCTATTGTCCACTCCGCCTGCGGGACGAAAAGGTGCGGTCCGATTTGCTCGAACTGCCGGGGGTCATATGGATTTGTTTTCGAATATACGATTTTCATAATGGTAATATACACTATTTTGTAATAAATGTAAATATATATTTTTATTTCTTTTATTTACCACTCATTACGCTTTTGCAGTCGGGCGGCGAATAGGATTGTGGCGCAACATACGGAATAGATTGCAAATCGGTAGCATTTCAGTTGATTTTCTTACCGATATTGAATCTGTTCCGTAGATTGCCGTTTCTTCAATCTTCACA